>CAIJEA010000597.1 GCA_903819605.1 uncultured cyanobacterium
GTGATCGCTCTTAAGGACATGCGCTCTAGCAGCAGCTTATCAACTAGTTGTTTTGTTGATTCAGGTATGGGCTGATTTCGAGGATTACTCACAAATTGGCGATGGCAGTCCTTACATTTGTGAGTTTGTTTTCCATGACGGGTTATGCCATTTTTGATAACTCTCTTAGATTTGCAGTAAGGACATTCTTGCTCCATCGTTTTTCCCTGTTCAATTGCTTTCTTTTTTATACCATTTCCTCTTGATCACTACCTTTTATCTATTGGCTAATGCTTTCTCATGTTGACCTCGTAACTGACCACAAGCTGCATCTGCTTCCAATCCTCTTGTGCGCCGCACGCTCACGGCAATTTTATAATCTTCCAAAACCTGCACAAAGGTTTGAATCGCTCTCTCACTAGGACGCTTATAATTTGCATCGCTCACAGTATTGTAGGGAATTAGATTGACGTGACTCTGGAAACCGCGAATCAAGTGAGCCAGCTCCTGTGCTTGTTCCGCCGAGTCATTGACACCAGCCAGCAGCGTATATTCAAAACTAATTCTTCGCCCCGTGATTTCTACATATTCACGACAATCATCCATTAAAGCAATCAGAGGATAGCGATCGGCAGATGGAATCACTTGAGCACGAACTTCTTGAGTTGGCGCATGAAGACTGACCGCGAGAGTGACTTGCAAATGTTCTTCAGCAAATCGTGGAATTTGATTGGGAATACCGACGGTGGAAACGGTTATATTGCGCTGACCGATGCCGATATCTTTGTTGATAACAGCGATCGCCCCGACCAGATTTTCATAATTGAGTAATGGTTCGCCCATGCCCATAAATACGATATGGCTGACACGTTGCTGCATCACCTCTTGCACAGTTAGCACTTGATCGATAATTTCGTGTTTTGCCAAATTACGCCGAAACCCACCTTTGCCTGTCGCGCAAAAATCACATGCCATTGGACAGCCTACTTGAGTCGATACACATACAGTCAAACGCTTACTTGTAGGAATACCAACTGTTTCGACAATTTCGCCATCAGCTAGTTTCAAGAGGAATTTTTCAGTGCCATCGCGAGTTTGTTTGTGGAGATGAATCTGCGATCGCCCAATCTCCACAGTCGGATTTTGAGCAAATTCTTCACGCCATGACTTAGGAAAAACCGTAATATCCACCAAACTCCGCGCCCCTCTTACATAGAGCCATTCATGAAGCTGCTTACCTCTATAACTGGGCTGGGATTGCGATACTACCCACTCAGTAAGTTCTGACAGCGATCGCCCCAATAGTGGTACGACTTTAGTAGAAGAATTGGGCGAAAGTGTATTGGCTGTCATGACAAAGTAGAAAATGGGACGAATATATTGATCTTACCCAAAAATTAGAATCGTTGCTAAAACCAATCAATAAGGAGAGGCAGTGCGAAGCACTGCCTCTCCTTATTGGGTATAGTAAATTGAATAAATATTCACTTAGAATTTATGAAACGTCGTCAACTTTTGCTGACATTGTTGGGAGTGCCTGTAATTGGTGCTTTTCTTTATGAAGCGATCGCTAAATCTAAAACGACATCGAACGTTCCATATGATCCAGTCTCAGCCCAATCTCCCGCTACCAGTTTTAACCCAAGCCCCAATACAAAACCCGCTACTAATCTCGCTGACGCAAACTCAGAAATCACCCTTGAGACTACTGAGGAGCCATTGTTGCGGTTTGCCGCGATCGCAGACAACGGCTTTGGCAGCGCTGCTCAATTTGCCGTCGCTAAGTCCATGTGGGAAACCTATCAGCAAAAGCCTTATTCTTTCGTCCTCATGGCAGGTGACAACATTTACTCCTATGGAGAAATTAAATTAGCAAAAGCATATTTTGAAGAACCCTATGCCCCATTGCTAAATAAAGACGTGAAATTTTATGCAGTGCTGGGTAATCACGACATTATCAAAACGAATAATGGTCTCGATCAGATTAATTACAAGCCTTTCAACATGAGCGATCGCTATTATTCTTTCAAAAAAGGTGATGTCCGCGAAGGAACTGTCGAATTTTTTGCGATCGATACGAATAGTAATGCCGAATGGGAATCACAACTGTCATGGTTAGATCGTCAATTAGCTGCTAGCAATGCCCCTTGGAAAATCGTATATGGACACCATCCCCTATACTCATCAGGACAACATGGCAGCGATCCTCAACTAGCCGCCAAGCTCGTACCTATATTTGCTAAACACAAAGTTCCGCTCTATATCTGCGGGCACGATCATGGCTACGAAAGGTTTAATCCCATTGATGGCACGACCTATATTGTTAATGGTGGCGGCGGCGCACCTTTATATAGATTTGGTAAATCTCCTCAAACTGCTTTTGTTAGCGCGCAGTTTAGCTTTATGACTTTTGATGTCTATCAAGATAAAATCATCACCAAAGCGATCGCGACTGATGGCAAAGTATTTGACCGCTCTATAATCACTAAAACTATTTAACCACCATGAGCTTATACCTGTACGCGATTTTGCAAGCTGAGAATCTAGATCTAATTAAGGATCTAGAGCTTAAAGGTATGAATGATCAGCCTGTCCAGTTTCACGCGCTTTTACCTTTTGCGATCGTATACAGTGAAGCCCAACAAGAGCGTTATCTCGCCAGTCGAGCCAACCTCATTACCCATGAAACCGTTTTAGAATCGCTAATGAAAGCGATCGATCCACATCAAGCTGTGCCTCTGCCCCTACAGTTCGGTCTAGTAGTTGATGCATGGGAAGAAGTACAGCGTGATTTACTTATTCCTTACGAAGATCAACTCACAAAACTCATCAATAATTTAATTGGCAAACGTGAAGTCAGCGTCAAACTTTTTTGGAATCAAAACGAAGAGTTAAATCTTGCTGTAGCCGAAAATAAAGGCTTACAACAAAGACGCGAATCACTGATGGGAAAAGTATTAAGTATGGATGAAGCGATCGCGATCGGACAAGAACTAGAAGCAGCGATCGAAGATCGTAAACAAGTAATCATTGAGGCTTTTTTAAATACACTTAAACCCCTATCCCATGAATATGTTGAAGGTGAACTTTTAACCGAAAGTATGATTTATAACGGCTCCTATCTCATTGATTGGGACAAAGAATCTGAATTTGCTACAGCCGTTGAAGATTTAGACAAGCAATTTGAAAATCGTCTCAGAATTCGCTATAACGACTTCACTGCCCCCTACAACTTTGTAAATGTAGAACGCGAGTAACATCACATAAATCGTTTTAAGACCTCTACAGTTGCTTGTCCCGTTTTTTCCCAACTAAATTGAGTAGCCCTTTGTAACCCAAGCTGTGAAAGGCTGGATCTCAGTCCCGCATCATTAGCGATCGCCTTCATCGCATCCGTAATTTCTTCTACTTTGTAAGGATCGATCAAAATCGCTGCATCTCCAGCAACTTCGGGCAAAGATGACAGATTGGATGTAATTACTGGCGTACCGCAAGCCATTGCTTCGAGAACTGGCAAACCAAACCCTTCCCAAAGTGATGGAAATACTAGGGCGATCGCGCCACTAATAATTTTAGGTAAATCTCCATAAGGCACATAATCTAGAAATTTCACCTGATTTGTAATGCCTAGCTCTTGTACCTGCTTTTTTAATGCTGGTGTATAGCGATCGTCTGAGGGGCCTGCTAACCAAAGTTCGTATTCGTGATTTGAGGGAAGAGCAGCAAAGGCAGCAATGAGGCGGCTAATATTTTTGTAGGAGTCATGTCTGCCGATATATAGAAAGTATGGATGATCGTGCGATCGAAAATTTGATTCTTCATCAATTGATGGTCGAAAATGATTAGAATCATAAGCCAAAAGAATAGGAGTTATCTTATTAGCTGGAATATAACAAAATCTAACGATATCCTTGGCAGTAGATCGAGAATTACAAATAATATGTTCAGCTTGATTTAGAACTTGTGGAATATAGTATCGATTATAAGGGGTAAGCGGAGAAAATCTCTTAGGAAATCGTAAAGGTATGAAGTCGTGAACCATTACTATATTTCGACATCTCGACCATAATGGCGCTTCAGAAATTGGCGAAAATAAAAGTTGTGATTTTAGCTCTCTATAGATTTTTGGTAGTTGGAACTGTGTCCATATTAAGCGACTTAGATGACCTTTAAATCCCTGTTCTGAAGTTTGATTAATAGGAGTTGAGTAGCAATTGTGACCATAAAAAGACTGAGCTGCTAAAATAGTAGGCTCAATTTCTTGTATATGCGGTAATAGATTCAGCGCATAGGTCGTAGTGCCCGTAGGTTTGGACAGCACAAATGAAAAATTAACTAATAAAGACAAGACTATTTATAAGTAAAAATTAATTTTATGATTTCAAAACTATAGAGATTAAATGTTTTAATATACTCCCATGAAAATTTAAAAAGCAAATATATTTTTAGAAGTAATATTTCTAACATTGGTCTATGTTTATGATAATAATAAATCTGACTTTTTCTATACTCTAAAGACATTTTATTGGATATTTTTTTAACAGAATGTCCTCTTAAATGAATTATAGATTCATGAGGAGTATAGAGAATTTTATAACCGCTATTTCTAACTCTTTGGCACAAGTCAGATTCTTCAAAATACATAAAGAATCTTTCGTCAAAGCCACCCAAATAGTTAAATAAATCTGTACGAATAAAAAAAGAAGCTCCTACCACAATATCCACATATTTAACATTTCGATAGTCTTGTTCTATAAGATACAATTTGTTATCATCTTGAGATTTCTTGTGTAGTTCTTTAGATTTAGTTTCGCCACTGATTCCAATTTCAGGCGAGAAAGAAATTTGAAACCTACCATCTGGAAAAACTAACTTAGTGCCAATTACACCTACATCCAAGTTTTCGGTCATTAATCCTAGTAAATGTGGCAAAAAATTACTTGTGATTATTGTATCAGTATTCAATAAAAACAAAAAGTTACCTTTAGCTTCTCTAGCGCCCACATTATTGCCCGCACCAAATCCAATGTTTTTAGGCAATTTAATTAATTTAATTCTAGGAAATTTGCTTTCAATGAGATCTACACTATTATCTTGAGAGTTATTGTCAACTAGAATAATTTCACAGCATTCATTAGGAATAAACTTCTCTAATGAGTTTAAACAATCAACTAAAACATCTTCTCCATTAAAGTTGACTAAAATAATTGAA
>CAIJEA010000598.1 GCA_903819605.1 uncultured cyanobacterium
CCCCGCCACTCTCTTCTGGGTTTTATGTCTTAACGTCCTTAGCTATAACAAAAAAGAAGACCGCGCTTCGCGCATTCTTCTTTTTTTAAGTTGTGTATTCAGCGTTGATTTTGACGTAGTCGTAGCTGAGATCGCAGCCCCATGCTGTACCATCTCCTACTCCGTCTCCTACACCGACATTGATAATTACAGTGTCATTTTTGAGATAGTCACTGGCGGCGGCGCGATCGTATTCCTGTGGTGTGCCATCCTTCATCATCACAAAATCGCCTAGTTGAATATTCAAAATATCTTGATTGAAATCCACACCCGATCGCCCTGCTGCTGCGGCAATTCTGCCCCAGTTCGGATCGTTACCAAATACTGCTGATTTCACCAATGATGAACCGACAACGGTTTTGGCAATCTGACGAGCTGCCTCGGTGCTAGATGCGCCTGTGACATTGACTTCGATCATGCAGGTTGCGCCTTCTCCATCGCGGGCGATCGCCTTGGCTAAGCTCATACAGACTTCTTTCAACATAGCTTGTAATTGCTGCGCCGCAGGAGAGCTTTCGTCATCAATAGTTACACCTGATTGACCATTACAAAGCGCTAATACCATGTCATTGGTACTGGTATCACCATCGACGGTAACTTGATTAAAGCTGGCATCAATAGAGCTTGACAACATTTTTTGCCAGAGCTTTGCTTCTACCGCAGCATCACAGGTGACAAAACCGAGCATGGTCGCCATATTGGGGTGAATCATGCCCGAACCTTTGCAGATACCACCAATTCTGACCGACTTTCCATCAATTACAGTTTCTAAAGCAATACTTTTGGGCACTGTGTCAGTGGTCATGATCGATCGCGATGCAGCTTCACCACCATCGGGCGAAATCAATAGGGCAATTTTGGCAATTCCAGCACGCATCTTGTCCATTAACAATTGCTTCCCAATCACGCCTGTCGAAGCAACCAAAACACCGTCTTTAGTATTTAAAGCTTTCTGCACCAGTTCTGCTGTTTCGACAGCATTACGCCAGCCTTCAGCTCCTGTACTAGCATTAGCTTGACCCGCATTACATAAAATTGCGCTAACATTACCGCCCTTAGCCAAGACCTCTCGGTTAAAGTCTACACATGCCGCTCTGACACAAGACTTGGTGAATACTCCTGCGGCGATCGCGGGTACATCTGATGCGATCAAAGTTAGGTCGGGAGCGCCCGATGGTTTTAGTCCTGCGATGATACCTGCTGCTTTGTAGCCTTTTGCTGCGGTTACGCCGCCTGCAATTACTTGCCAATCTGCCATGATTTTTTTGAGTTCCTCAGTTACTATGCATTTGAACCTCGCAAGGCGAGGTTCAAAACTTAAATTCCTGTAAGTTTGGCGATCGCCCCTTCTAACGAGCTTGGAAGCGATCGTAACAACTTACGTTTCTCAAAATCTACAGGTACGAGGGTAACCACTGCTGTTACACATAGATCTGTTTCAGTACGAATTTGATATTCCCAGTTTAGCCGCACTTTATCTGGAACCAGCTTGGTCATCACTAGTACATCGTCACCCATCCGCGCAGAACGGTGATAGCGCAGGGACATTTCGGCTACAGGCAAGTCCACACCCGCTGAGACAAGCTCTTCAAAGCTCATGCCTACCGATCGCAAACATTCCACCCGCGCTTCTTCCATCCAAACTAGATAGTTGCCATGCCAAACTACACCCGAATAGTCGGTGTGATGAGGATAGACATGCACGGGATAGTTAAACCAGCCCTCGTTAGTTGTGGGTTCAAATTGAGTAATAGATTTGGTTATGGCATTAGATGGTAAATCTGCCATGGTGTTTATACCTACAATAAAATTCCTACAACAAATTTTCCAAGCGACGGCGCATCATCGCAATTACGGGATCTTCTACCTCAACTTCATCCTCTGCTTCTGATTGGTTTTTATCGCGATCGCTAGACCAGTCAGTCTTATCAACATTTTTTTCAGGAGGAACTAGTAGGGCATCAGTTGGCACGATATTTAAGTCATAGCTTGCCTCTTGACAAAATTCTTCTAAATCCTGCTTGTCGATACGCTCAACTGTCGGTGACAAAAAATCCTGTGCCTCCAACAGACCAGCATAACGAATTGCATCATCCTCTTGCTCAAAAGCAATAATAATATTGTTGCCTTCCATTTCTAGAGTATAGATACCTTCGTTATCGGTGTTCGCATTAAACAGCAATACCCAAACTTGCATAGAAAAACTCGACCATTACAAAAGCCTTAATATTGTATAACAAGCCTAATCAACTATCGATAATTAGGACAGACAAGGGAGTTAAGCCCTCCGCTAATACATATGAGGGAATACAGCTTTGCATCTCGATCGCTATACAACAGGCAATTACACAGTAGGAGTGCCGATCTGGAAACAACTACTTTGGTACTTTTTTGGATCGCCGATTGTTCGTAGTTACTTAATTCCTTTTTCGGGTTTAAAAGTTAATATTTTGCGCTGGTTTGGGTCAGAAATAGGTCATGGTGTGCGGATCAAAACGGGGGTGCGTGTCAAATTTCCTTGGCGATTAATTATCCAAGATTTTGTGTGGATTGGGGAAGATGCTTGGCTCGATAATCTTGACTGGATTACGATCGAGAGCCATTGTTGCATTTCTCAAGGTGTTTATCTCTGCACTGGTAATCATGACTGGAGCGATCGCAATTTTGCATTACGCACTGCGCCCATTTATATCGAGACAGGTAGTTGGATCGCGGCAAGAGCAACGGTTGCGGCGGGTGTACGAGTCGGACAGGGTGCGGTTTTAGGCTTAGGCAGTGTAGCGACGAGATCGCTTGAACCGATGACGATTTATAGTGGCAATCCTGCGATCGCGATTAAGTTGCGTAAAATTAGAGAGTAACAAGTTAACCTGTTACTCTTTAATTTTAGGAATTATATTTTTTAAATTAATTATGACCGTTGCAACTTCAAACCCTAGCCCCAAGATTGGACTAGCCTCTCGATTAGTTAATAGCATTTTAGCGATCGCGCCACTTTTCAACATAGCTAAGCAACGCGCCCGCAAAATGATGATCGAACGTGCTGAGTCGATGGGTGTAAACTGGCGACAAATTGTTGCTGATTTACAAAAACAAGATCTTGATGGCGAACTTGCCAAAGTCCAAAATCCTCATATCCAATATCCCGACTATTACCTTAAGCACTTCCATGCCTACGAAGAAGGGAATCTCGGCTGGTTACCTGCAACAGAAGTAGAAGTTGCTGCCTATGCTGTGCATTCTCGTATTTGGAATGACGGCGAACCTCCAGTGGAAGGTGATGCGCGTCTACGTCAAAGTTATATCAATATTGTGAAAGATAAGATCGCAACGCCGCCTCAAGACATTCTCGATATTGGTTGCAGCGTGGGTATGAGTACTTTCGTACTGCATCAGGCTTTTCCCCAAGCCAAAATTACGGGCTTGGATTTATCGCCACATTTTTTGGCGATCGCTAATTACAATACACGCACTAAGCATCCTGAACTAATAGAAAATCAACAAGTACAATGGATTCATTCGACCGCAGAACAAACTGGATTACCTGATAGCTCCCTCGACTTTGTATCCTGTTTCCTGCTATTCCATGAGTTGCCTCAAGATGCGTCCCGCCAAATCCTACGAGAAATTCGTCGTGTCTTGCGTCCGAATGGTCACTTTGCTCTAATGGATATGAATCCCTATTCGGATATCTATCTCAAAATGCCGCCCTATATTCTGACTTTACTCAAAAGTACAGAACCTTATCTCGATCAATACTTCTCCTTTGATCTTGCTTCCGAATTAGTCGCCGCAGGGTTTGAGTCTCCCACAATCTCTGCAAATACGCCCCGCCATCGCACTGTAATTGCCAAAGCAGCATCATAGATAACTTCTTCTTATAGAGGTTTATAATGCCTATTCTTTTAGTGGGAAGGGAGTATCACTAATTCAATGACCATTGCCCACAATTCTCTTTTGAGTTTTGATTTCGTCCTCAAATGAGCACAGTATCAATTTGCCAACCGCTATATAATCCTCGGCATAATTATTGTTGCGATCGTCAAAAGTATGCGTGTATTTTTCATGTCCTCTCTTTTAGCCAACATATCTGCTGGTATAACGACAGGACTAGTAAACCTTGTTTATAGCATTTCTTTCGCAGCTCTAATTTTTTCGGGAACCCTCACACATTTTTTTCCTCAAGGTTTAGGTATTGCCTTGATTGGAGCGACCATCACCGCAATAGTTGTTGCTTGGCGCAGTTCCTTTCCCTTTGCCTTAGCGGGGCCAGATCCGAATTCTGCTGTCATTTTAGCGTTGGCAGCAGCAGAGATTGCCAACACTATCCATAAGACTAATACCGAAGCATCTTTATATCCAACTGTTTGGGCTACGATTATTTTTAGTACGCTGACAACGGGTTTATTTCTATTTCTCTTAGGTTGGTTTCGATTAGGAAGATGGGTAAGATTTATTCCCTATCCAGTGATCGGCGGTTTCCTAGCTGGAGCTGGTTGGTTAATTGCGTGCAGTTCTTTCAAGGTAATGACTGGGTTTTCACTCAGTCTGGAAACATTGCCTAAGTTTATCCAATCAGAAACTCTATTTCAGTCGTTGCTAGGAATCCTGTTTACAGCAGCTCTCTTATTTATGCTCGATCGCTATAGGCACTTTTTAGCTTTGCCTAGCCTATTGGTTGCAGGAATTGCTTGTTTTGATGGGCTGTGGGGTCTGACTCATTTATTTTCTATCCCGCTTAATTCAGAAGACTATTTTTTTAAGCCCTTTCCACAGGAGCAAATTTGGCAAGCTTGGCATTGGTCTACATTTACGCATATCAATTGGTCAGTATTTATCCACCAAAGTAGCACCGTAGTAGCGATCGCAGTTATTGTCATGTTCTCAATTCTTTTGAATGCGACTGGTATAGAACTGGCTACTGCTAGAAGTGTGGACTTAAATCGTGAGTTGCGTGTTAATGGCATCGCCAATTTGATTAATGGGTTTTGTGGTGGTGGAGTCAGCTATCTTTCAATCCATCGTAGTCTTTTAAATCAGCAAGCAGGGGCTAATAGTCCTCTAGCAGCAATTATTGCGGGTGGATTTTGTGGAGGAACATTGATTTTTGGTTCTTCCTTTTTAGATTACTTACCCAAAACGATTTTGGGTGGGTTACTTCTATATGTTGGGTTAGGTTTGCTAATTCGATGGGTTTATCAAGCTTGGTTTGAATTTCCAACCGTAGATTATGTTCTCATTGTTTTGATTTTAATAATTATTGCGATTTGGGGATTTTTGCAAGGCGTAGGTGCGGGGATTCTAGTTGCCTGTTTTTTCTTTATTTTTAACTACGGTCGTACTTCGGGAATCAAATATACGTTATCGGGGACAACGTATCGTAGTAACGTGCAGCGTTCTTTTCCGCAACGCATGTGGTTGCATGAAGAAGCAGGTTGTATCTACATCCTCGTTCTTCATGGCTTTATCTTTTTTGGCACAGCTAATGATTTGATTGACGAAATTAGCGATCGCCTAGCCAATCTCGATCTGCCGCAACTACAATTCGTTGTTTTTGATTTCCGCTTAGTCAATGGAATAGACTCTTCAGCCGTTCTGAGTTTTATGAAGCTAAAGCAGTTAGCAACAAATCTACGCTTCGATTTAGTGTTTACACAACTGCAACCAGCGATCGCGCAACAACTAAAACAAGGCGGGTTAATTACGCAAGGATCAAATATTTGTTATGAGTTTGACGACTTAGATCGGGGAATTGAATGGTGCGAAAATCGGGTTTTAGAAAGCAAACAAATGGGCGATCGCGAATTGATTCCTTTTCAAGAACAACTCCAAGAATTTATATTAGACGATGCATTAGTTGGTAAGCTAATGGGCTATCTCGAATTCTTGGAGATTCCTGAAGGCAAATTTCTATTTCATCAAGGCGAAGCATCGAATGGGCTATATTTTTTGGAATCAGGTCAAGTCAGCGTGGTTCTAGAACTCTCTGATGGTCAAACTAAACGACTAAGAACCTACAATCATGGAACGATCCTAGGGGAGATGGGGCTATATACCTATGCATCCCGTTCTGCATCTGTTGTCGCCGATCGCTTGAGTCTTCTCTATTATCTTTCTACCCAAGCCTTTGAGAAAATAGAAGTTGAAGATCCTCGATTAGCGGCTTCAGTGCATAAATTTATTGTGAGCTTATTAGCTGAGCGTCTAAAACGCTGTGAGAAAGAATTAAAAGATCTTCTTCAATAAGAAAAAGTAAAACTAAATTGTATTTTAAAAATGATGATTTAGCAGTCCATTGATTTATTGCAAAATGGGTAAATAAATTACCCAAAACAAACGATCCAGACTGGAAGCATAAAAATCAATCCGATGAAAGAGAAGGCGATCGTGCTGATGAGTAAATCGCGATCGAGATTATAGACTTCCGCCAAAATCAATACTGATAGCCCAGTCGGAGTTCCTGACATCAGAGTCAGAATTAATCTTGGATCGCTTTTTAAGCCAAAGGCAGTCGCTCCAAGCCCGATCGCTAAAGGCACAATTCCCACACGCAAAAAAGCAGCGATCGCCGCAGGTTTTAGACTCCCCCACTTCTCGATTTTGCCGAGACGTAAACCTACTAGAGATAGAGCAAAAGCGATCGTTACCCATACACCAATGTCCAAACCTGACTCGATCGCCTCAGGCAACCCAATAGGGCGCGTATACCAACCAATCGCAAAAGCCCAAAGACTTGGCACAGTAGCAACATCGAGCAATAATTTCCACCAAGGCGGCTTAACATCACTTTTGCCAAAGTAACTAGCAATAAAAACCGCAATTCCATAATTACCCGCAACATTACTGGCAATACTATATAAAACCGCCCAATCAGCAAAAGTTGAACTAGTTAGAGAATTGGTCAGCGTTAATCCTACAAATCCAGTATTACCAAGCATCGTGGCTAAAATAAAGCTTCCTAAACTGGAGCGATCGCTATGCTCAGTTTTCGCAAACTGCCAACCAATCAATGCCAATAGCCAACTCAAGATTAAAGCTGCGATCGCCACATAGGGAATGTATGGCGTATCCGAAAACTCAGTATGTCTGGCAAGGACAAACAACTGTAATGGCACACCTACCCAATAAAGAGCTACACCAAGAAATTTGGAGGCGTTTTTAGACGCAAATCTGGAAGCTACAAGACCAACACCCGTCCATAGCATTAACGGAATATAAGCATTGATCAGATCGCCAAAATGGAAAATAGACCAGAATTCATCAGGATTAGTTAGCAGCATTCAAAACCCATTCATTAATTCCATCAGCAAGGGTTTTAGCCAGCAATTTTTGCTGTTGTGGATCGATAATCCATTCAAACTCATCGGGATTGATCATAAACCCTAATTCTAGAAGTATTGCAGGCGTAACTGTAGAACGAGTTAGGGCTAAGTTATCCCAATAAACACCGAATTCATGTCGATGCAACTTTTGCACAACATAGTTGTGAATAAACTTCGCAAAGTCCTGAGCCTGTGGATTGTACCAAAAAGCTCCAATCCCGAATGTATTTATGGCATCACCATTATCAGGTAAAGCATTGTAATGAATGCTAATGGAAACTGTTGGCTCTTCCTGTTCGATTTTAGCAACCCTTGGAGCTAAATCTAGATCGACATCATCTGTACGTGTCATCACTACTTTGGCTCCCCGATTTTGCAATTCTTTCTGCAAGAGTTTGGCAGTAATTAATGTTGCATATTTTTCTGGGTATCCAGTTGGCGATCTCGCTCCCAAATCTTCATTGCCACCATGTCCCGCATCTAAGAGGATTTTAACGCCATTGAGGGACTGCATTTCTTTAGCTGAGGCAGAGATGACTGGTGGATGCTTCAGGGATAAAATCAGATTTGTACCTTGATAGCGAACCTTATAACCCCATTGCTGTTTGGGTTTGAGACCAATTGTATAGATGACCTTGTCAGGTTCGGGTTGTACCCACTCCAATTTATTGACAATTGATTCGGGAGCTATAGAAATTGTGTCAGTTTGAGCCGTGACATTATAAAGAGTCAGCGTAAATGTGCGATCGCCCTGACTAATAGAAATAGGTACTGAGCATTCAAGGGGAATAACAATCTCTGTCCAAACATTCTGAGGATCGGTTTTACTAATCACTTCCCTTGTATTAATTCCGCGCACAATCGATCGCGGTGGCACATCAACATCAGAAACTTTGACAAAGCGTTGTCTGACCCATCCACCATAATCTAGTCTGACCCATTCTCCCTGTTTGCCTGTGACGATGGCTTTAACTCCCTGCGGTAAGGGAGTAATGCGAGAAAAGTCAGTACTTGCACCAGTTCTAGCATCAGCAACGGCCGTAACTTCAGCAATCTGGAGTTTTTTAGGCGAGAGAATTTCGACTGTGCCTTGAGCTTTTTGTTTAACAATGCGATCGCCTAAGCGCATTTCATATTCAGGCTGACCAAGTTGACTGGCAGTTTCAAAGGTGGTGCAGCCACGAAAATAACCCGAAGGCGACTCAGCGCTAGCTTCGTTATTACCTGTCTGTACTGAGTTGTTAGGAGGTAGTTGAATATTACTACGGCGGGGCAACAGGGGGATTTCGCGATCGCCAATTCTGGCAACAACATGGGCATTAGGAGTGGCGATTGCATCAAAGCAAATTCTTTCGTTGGGTTGTCGAGCAATATCGACAGTGGGAAATAGGGAATCGTTGATAAAACCAATATCCTTAGGCGGCAAGGTAATTCTTGATTCTCTCAAAACCTTGACAATGATTTGTTTATCACTATTGCGATCGCTGCCAGAACTGGTGTACTGGATCTTAAAAACATTTTCACCGATTTGAAGCGGTAAACTCGGAGCAAAATGTCCCGCCGCACTCCGCGATATGACTTTGCCATTAATGCTCACATTGCCATTCTTAGGAGCAGTGCCAATAAAAAACAGGCGATCGCTTGTGGTGGTATGTTGTAACGGTGGATAGGTAAGATGCAGTTGTGAAGGTGGAACAAAGGGCTGAGCACCTGTGGAAGCAGCAAAGATAAAGCTCAATATCCCAATCAAAAAAATCCCTATCAGTCGCCGCATAAGTTCTAATTACTCGTCTAAAACTAGCGATGTAGTACATCGCTATCTAATACTATCGCTATAGCGGGTTTCAAATAAGGCATCCAAATAACTTTTTCAAAGCCTTGTTTTGCAAGGCTTTGAAAAAGTTATTTGGTTTTAGTGCGGACGCAAAACGATATATTGTGAATTTAGTAAATAAGTACCTCAGCAGAATTAAAAGATAGATCGAAACCTCCACCGTCCGCACAGCGAGCGGCACAGGTTTTTAGGTTTTATATTTAATTGCGCCTAGCTACTCACTAAGAAACTAATTAAATTAATTATAAAAATGAAAATTTTAGTAATGGGCGGCACGAGATTTATCGGTGTGTCGCTAGTGAAGTTGTTGGTATCTCAAGGACATGACGTAACCCTATTTAATCGAGGTAAAAAGCCTTCTCCAGTTGCAGGACTGCGGACTATTATTGGCGATCGCACCGATCCTCAGCAATTGCAAGACAAACTCAGTGGCGAATCCTTTGATGCAATTTTTGATAACAATGGTCGCGAACTCAGTGATACTCAACCTCTAGTCGAAATTTTTCGCGATCGCCTCCAACATTTTGTTTACATGAGTTCCGCAGGGGTATACCTCGATAGCGATATTTTGCCCTACCATGAAACTGATGCTACCGATCCCAAAAGTAGACACAAGGGAAAACTTGACACTGAAGCCTATTTGCAACAAGTCCATGCCGAAAGTGGATTTCCCTATACTTCCATTCGTCCGACCTATATCTATGGACCACAAAACTATAACGATGTTGAAGCTTGGTTTTTCGATCGCATTGTGCGCGATCGCCCGATCCCCATTCCTGGCAATGGCAAATTTATTACCCAACTTGGTCATGTTGAGGATCTTGCGAGTGCAATGGCAGCAGTCTTGGGCAATCAAAAAGCGATTGGTGAAATTTACAATATTTCCGATACTCGCTATGTCACTTTTACTGGACTTGCCAAACAATGTGCGATCGCCGCAGGTAAAGAGCCTAGCCAATTAAGTTTTGTCTATTACAATCCCAAAGATTTTGACTTTGGCAAAAAGAAAGCATTCCCATTCCGATTGCAGCATTTCTTCGCTTCAGTAACCAAGGCAAATCAAGAACTCAAATGGGAGCCAAAATATGATTTATTGTCTGGTTTAAAATCTTCTTTTGAACAAGACTACATTCCTTCCAACCGTCACCAAAAGGATATTGATTTTTCAACAGATGAACAAATTTTAAATTAGAGAGAGTAGTCCTAAATATTTTATAAAATAGGATTTACTTAGGCAATATTGACTATTAACTGAGTGAAGTCAAAACCTTTACTGTTTCTATATAAGACTTACATAAAAACGGTCTAAAACTCTTATTTTATAGTAGGGGCAATTCATGAATTGCCCCTACTATTTTGTTATTTAGTGCAAGTCCCACTATAAATAAATTAGGAAAACCATACAAAACCTTGTAAAGCTATCATTACAATACTTATAGCAAAGTCAAAACAATAGAAGTATTGCAAAGCATCACTTCTATTACTAGTGTATGAGAGCTTTATTTTGATCGCTATGATTAACAAGTCTCAGTAGATACAAATCTTCATAGGATTTTGTAATTATTTGCCGTAAATCTCATTCTAGGTTTTGATTTTGTATTAATATAACAAGTAAGTATTTCAGCAGAATTAAAAATAGCTCAAAACCTGAACCTCCTAATGCGTGGGCGATGAAGGTTTTTGAGGGATGATATTTAGCTGTGTCTTAATACTTAATAGCTAAGTATCCTTGAGATCAATCAGAGCTAAATTCGAGAAATCTATTTTTTGCTCTTTTGCTTATAAAAACTATGAAGAATAACCATGTAGCCTATGATTCAATTATTTATCTTATAATTCTATTCTTAGGATATATGGGTGGGGGATTTTTACTCGCCGCATACAATGTTAATCAGTTTATTTTAATTGTAACTTCTATTATTACTTTGAGACTCGCTCAAACAGGAACATCCTCAATTAGCTTAGCGATCGCATGGCTCGCTATGTGGTTCTGGGGTGGAGTGTTTGTATGGGCAAAGCCAAAATTCATAGGTGAAGTTAATCCCCAAACTGTTGCTTTCTTCTTATTATTTTGTTGGGTACTATCTGTCTGTATGGTTTTTTTATTGGCATTTGCTAATAAACGAATGTATAAATTGGGACTAAACAGAAGAAACACTACCTACGGATTAACAATTATTGTCTGGGGAGCAATGATACTTGGATGGAACCTATATAAATGGACTTTGGTATACTAACAACCTACAACTTAATACATATGAATCAACCTAATATAAAATATAAGGATCGAGATGCCAACTACTATATGCATCAAATTCCGTTACATATTATCGAAAAACTGAATCCAGAAGAAAGAGATAATATAAAATCTGTAATTCAAACAGCTATACCAAAACCTTCCCCTAAATTAATTGATTTACGTTTTATTATCGATCTAATTTTTATCCGTTATTTCGTTGTGCTATGGATAGGTAAAGATAATCGTAAACAACAAAGACAATATGAAGTTCATGGTATTGCTAAGATTGCAAATATCATTATTGCTATCCTATTAATTATTGCTATGAGTTTACTTATTAGCTCAATCACAATTCTAATTCTTTACCTAATTAAATCTACCCTAGGCATAGATCTGTTCAAAGGTCATATTACCGAAGTTTTATTTCCACCAAAATAAGCTTTAATTACACTATATGCTTTTAGAATATTTGTTATCTTAGTTCTTACTAAGTAGTTAGGCGCAATTGAATATAAAAACCTAAAACTTGTTCCGCCCGCGCAGTGGGCGGAGCAGGTTTTGATAGTTTTTTTAACTCCGCCGAAGTACTTAGCCATGGAATTTTAGAATTTGCGTTAAGCGAGCGCTTCCCGTAAATTCTTGCAAAAACCCTTAAAATATTTAATAAGTTTCGCACAATGTACACCTTACTAGTTATTGAAGATGAAGATGATATTCGAGAAGGTATGGGTGAAATTCTTGAACTATCAAAATATCGCGTTGTTTTAGCACCAAATGGGCGGATAGGGCTAGAACTTGCTAAGCAGGAAGCACCAGACTTAATTCTTTCTGATGTGCAAATGCCTGAAATGAACGGACATGAAGTTTTGTCGGCAATTCGTCAAGATCCTCAGCTTACTGCTATCCCTTTCATTTTTTTAACATCTTTAGCCGATCGCCAAGATTTACGTCAAGGAATGCTGCTTGGAGCTGATGATTATCTAACTAAACCTATAAATCGTGAAGAGTTGCTACAAGCAATTTCGGTACAGCTTCGCAAAAAGGAAAATCTCAATCAGCATTATCAAGAACTTGCTCAAAATCTTGCTCAAGAACAGTTAGATCGATTACTTTACTTTGATACTTTAACCCAACTTCCTAATCGATTAGCTTTACGAGAACGGCTTGATCAAGTTATTGCCGAATCTTCGTTATCTATCTCAATTCCTATTCTTCTAATCGATATCGATCGATTTGGGATGGTGAATGATTCAAAAGGTGAGGAGTTTGCCGATCTACTACTACAAGCGATCGCTGGACGACTCTTAGATACAGTTCAAGATGGAGATACTATTTGTCGTCTTAGTGGCGATGAGTTTGCAATTATTTTAGCAACTTGCGATCCAAAAGCCGAAGCTAACAACGTTGCAAACTCATTATTAGAAGCTTTTAGCACTCCTTTTGTTATTGGAATCAGTGAAGTCTATATTACCGTTAGTATTGGCATCTCTCTCTATCCTAAGGACGCAAATAGTACTAATAGCATTATGCAACGAGCGAATCTCGCTCTTCAAGAAGCCAAGAGACGTGGTGGTAACTGTTATCAATTCTTTGATGAAAAGCAAATCAAACTTCCATTAAGTTTAGAGTTACAGACAGATCTACATCATGCGCTCGATCATCAAGAATTTGAACTTTACTATCAGCCACAAGTCAATATAACAACTGGTGAAATGTTTGGTTCAGAGTCTCTCATTCGTTGGAATCATTCAACTGAAGGTGTTATCTCGCCACTCAAATTCATCCCAATCGCTGAGGGTAATGGCTCAATTGTTGAGATTGGTGAGTGGGTTATTAGGACAGCCTGTAAGCAATCAAAAGCGGTTCAAAAGTTAATTTGTCAAAATACTAATAGCAATAGTCACCCACCTTTAAAAGTATCAGTAAATATATCGGGGAGGCAATTTCAACAGCAAGATCTCAGCAGACGCATTATCAATATTTTAGAAGAGACTGAATTCGATCCTCAATATTTAGAACTAGAGCTAACTGAAAGCACAATTGTGCATAGTATTGATTCTAGTCTAGCGAAATTAAATGAATTAAAGGCGATCGGAGTGAAGCTTTCAATTGATGATTTTGGAACAGGATTTTCATCATTGAGCTATATCAAAAAATTTCCATTAGACACTTTAAAAATTGATCGCTGCTTTGTCCAAAATATTGATAGCGATGCTCAAAATCGGGCGATCGCAAAAGCTATTATTAGGATGGCAAAGAGTCTCAAGTTCAGAACTGTTGCTGAGGGTGTTGAAACGCAAGCAGAACTAAATGTTCTCCAAGATTTAGGTTGTGATAGCATCCAAGGCTATTTTTATAGTCATCCCTTGCCCTTTGATAAGTTTTGTACATTTATCGCTGAAGGCAAACGTTTATAAAGACAAAACAAACCCTACTTTTAGCAGGGCTTATTTAACAAAGTAATTTAACTAGTATCTATAGCAATGCAAAAGATCGCTAGAACAAATCAAAACCCAAATAAATAAAGACGGCGCGAAGCGCCGTCTTTATTTATTGGGTGATATAGCCATACTTTTTTGATTGCCGCGATTTATGCAA
>CAIJEA010000599.1 GCA_903819605.1 uncultured cyanobacterium
ACAAAATCTGGATCGCCATCCACCAACAGATGAGCGAATTAACAGCATTTCAACAATTTAGCAACCGCCTGAACGGAGACGAATTCCTCTCAGGTATTGGCACAACTGCCCTATGTATTGCGATCGTCGAAATGTTACCAGAACCAGCCGAGCCATTAGAAGATCCAGAAGTAATCCGAAAACAACTGCGAGGCATCTTTGAAGCTATTCAAGAGCAAACACCCAGCGCAGGGTTGATGCAAAAGATTCAGCAATTAAAGCAACAAGGACTAGAAACCCGATTAGCCTGTGAAGCCTACGCCGACTCTATTAGTCCCTTGGAAATTGAAACCGCCATCATCACAGGCATAGCCAAAGCCGAAGCCGAAATGCAAGCGATCGCCGAAAGTATCGCCGCCTTTAGCGGAGGTAGCAATTACAGCCAAGAAACCCAACTCAAAATCGCCGACAAAATCCAACTCGCCCAACGCCTCCACACATCGCCAAAACTACAAGCGATCGCCGAGTTAGCAGGCAAGAAAATAGCGATCGCAGCGAAGATGCAACGTAGCAAAGTCAAAGAAGGACGCACCGAAATAGTAGGAGTAACCACAGGCAACGACCTAACTCGCCTACTACCGTGCGAACTAGTTAAACTCACCGAACCCGCACTATTCGCCATATTTGCCCAAGGTTACATCGAGCGATCGCTATTACAACGAGAACTAATCAGCCGCGAACCCCTAGCCAAAGGACCGATCATCATTTGTCTAGATTCAAGTGGGTCAATGCAAGGGCAACCAGAAATCTGGAGCAAAGCGATCGCCCTAGCCCTATTGAGTATTGCCGTGAGTCAAAAGCGCCATTGCCGCATCCTACACTTCACAGATATCGTGGAGCGGATCGACGACTTTACAGGCGAAATCCCCGATACCAATCGTATGATTGACTGCATCGAAAAGTTCTACAACGGAGGCAGCACCAGTTTTACATCCGCGCTAACGGGAGCCTTAACATCGATCCAACAGCACGAACAAACCAAGAAAGCCGATATCGTGCTAATCACCGACGGACTAGATAACCCATCATCTAGATTTATGGAGCAATGGCAAGCAGACAGGAAAAAGTATGAGTTTAGTTGTTACGGCATCTTGATTACCAGTGGCAACCTGAGCAACTACGAAAGCACGATCAACAAGCTATGCGATCGCTATGTAGAAATAGAAGATCTCACAGACGACAGTGAAGTATCCAACTGTCTATACAGCATCTAAACAAACATTTGTAGTCAGAAAAGGCGGCGCATCGCGCCGCCTTTTCTGACTGTTCCTCTAGCGAGGTTCGCAAGGAAAAATCCAAATTATTTACTCAACAAGGAGAAAGACCAATGACCTACTCATTTCAGAAAGCAACGAAAGAAAACATCAAACTACGGATGGCACTGTACGGACCACCAGGCTGCGGCAAAACCTACACCGCCCTGCAACTAGCATCAATATTGGGCAAAAAGATTGGACTGATCGACACTGAATATGGCTCTAGTCGTAAATATGCCAACCTGTTTAACTTTGAAGTGCTAGAACTAACCAAATTTGGTCCCAGCCAGTATTACAACGCCATTGAAAGCGCGGAAGAATCAGGATTTGATTACCTCATCATCGATTCTCTATCCCATGCATGGTATGCCGAACTAGACTCGGTAGGCAGTGACGTGAGGAACTGGGCAAAAATCCGTCCCATCGAACGTCAACTATGGGACAAAATTATCAGTTCAAGTTGTCACATCATTGCCACGATGAGATCGAAGATCGAGTACGACTTCAACACGGCTGAAGTTGGTGGCAAGCAGAAAATCACCAGTGTCCGCAAGATTGGCACAGCACCAATTCAAAAGGAAGGCAGCGAATATGAACTGGACATCTGTGGCTTACTAGAT
>CAIJEA010000600.1 GCA_903819605.1 uncultured cyanobacterium
CCCCGCCACTCTCTTCTGGGTTCTTACTTTTGTCCTAGCATAAACTGCTATAGCGGATAAATAGTAAGACCATTATAAAATTGATCGCAATAGTAATTCCTAAGCAATGACCGAGAAATTACCTACCATAGACTAAAACCAAGGTAATGAAAGTCGGTTTACTTTATGACAGGTTTTTAGCTAATGCATTAGACTGGTAAATATAAAGTCAACCGATTACCGCATCGACGGGGTTATAAGGAGCGACAGGGCGTGATGTCTTCTGTAAAAAGAATCTTTTTGGCAACTTTTGAACGGCGAGTCAAAGCAACAATAGTCAGTTTAGCCATATTGCAAAGTGTAGCGCTGACATTACCAACTTCTGTGCGTGCCGAGGGCGAAGATCCATCGAGGATAGGATATACCGAGCTGCTTTCGAATGTAAAAGACAATAAAGTTCAAAAGATCGACCTTGAAAGTAACGGGCTTACTGCCGAAGCGGTTTTGAAAGACGGACGCAAAGTCAAGGTGGACTTGATTGCTCGTGATGGCAATAGCGAACTTATGAAAGCCTTACGAGAAAACAACGTCGATATTGCGGTAAAAGCTCCTCAACAACCGACATTGCTTTGGCAACTGGCAAGTACATTTTTTGTACCTTTACTGTTGATTTTCATCCTTTTAATGGTGTTACGTCGCCTTAGCAATGCCCCAGGGGGTCCTGGACAGACTCTCAGTTTTGGTAAGACCAAGGCAAGATTTTCACCTGAAGCCAAAACAGGCATCATGTTTGAGGATGTTGCAGGAATTGATACAGCCAAAGAAGAATTACAGGAAGTTGTCACATTTCTTAAACAGCCCGATCGCTTTACAGCAGTTGGCGCAAAAATTCCTAGAGGCGTATTGCTGATTGGTCCTCCAGGAACAGGTAAGACTTTGTTAGCAAAAGCGATCGCAGGAGAGGCAGGGGTTCCTTTCTTCTCGTTGTCGGGTTCTGAGTTTGTAGAAATGTTTGTCGGGGTCGGTGCTTCTCGTGTGCGCGATCTCTTCCAAAAAGCCAAAGAAAATGCGCCCTGCATCATCTTCATTGATGAAATTGATGCAGTTGGTCGGCAACGCGGCTCAGGCATCGGTGGTGGCAATGATGAACGCGAACAGACCCTGAACCAAATGCTAACGGAAATGGACGGGTTCCAAGGCAATTCAGGCGTAATCGTAGTAGCGGCAACCAATCGCCCCGATGTGCTTGATAGCGCTTTGTTGAGACCAGGTCGTTTCGATCGCCAAGTTACTGTTGACTATCCCGACTATAAAGGTCGCCAAGAAATTCTCAAAGTCCATGCTCGCAATAAAAAGCTTGAAGAGAATGTGTCAATCGAAGCCGTAGCACGTTTGACTCCCGGATTTGCTGGTGCGGACTTAGCGAATTTACTCAACGAGGCAGCAATCTTAGCGGCACGACGTTATAAAGAAGCGATCGGGGAATTGGAAATCGCCGATGCGATCGATCGCATCACCATCGGATTAAGTATGAAACCCATGCTTGATAGCTCGAAAAAGCGCCTAGTTGCCTATCATGAAGTTGGGCACGCCCTTGTAATGACCCTGCTCAAGAATGCATCTCTATTAGACAAAATCACTATTATCCCTCGCTCTGGTGGTATCGGCGGTTTTGCAAAAGGCGTACCCGATGAAGAATATGGTCTAGAATCGCGATCGCAAATTCTTGCCACCATTACAATGATGCTGGGTGGTAGAGCAGCCGAAGAAGTAGTCTTTGGTGATGCCGAAATTACTACAGGCGCATCGGGTGATTTCCAGCAAGTTGCAAGATTAACACGCTTGATGGTGACTCAGTTTGGGATGTCGGACTTAGGTTTAGGCGCTCTCGAATCCGAAAGTGGCGAAGTATTTTTGGGTCGCAATTTCATGCCTCAGAGTGATTATTCAGTCAAATTAGGCGATCGCATTGATCGTCAAATTCGTCAGATTGCCCAAACTTGCTATGAAACTGCTAAGCGACTGATCGCTGAAAATCGTGATTTGTGCGATCGCTTAGTCGATATTCTTCTCGATGTGGAAACCCTTGACGGAGAAGAGTTTCGCAAGATTGTGGCAGAATACACCCAATTACCTGAAAAGAAACCACTCTCAGTGAAATTTTAGATAGTAAAAACACCTAATTAGCTATAAAAATAAAGAGGACACACTTTGTGCGTTCTCTTTATTTCGGATTTAATATGACAACGATCGCCTATCTTGGTCCCGCAGGTACATACTCAGAAATGGCTGCCCTGCAATATTTGCAGCTAAATTATCCAGACTTAACCCAAGATATTCCCACACTGCGCCCTTACCCGACCATTCCCCAAGCCATTAACGCCGCCGAGCATGGTCATGTTGATATTGCCGTAGTGCCCGTAGAGAACTCGATCCAAGGTGGCGTAACCATGACCCTCGATAGCCTCTGGCAATCGGAGTCTTTGCAGATCCAACAGGCGATCGTCTTACCGATAGCCCATGCATTGATTACTCGCGCCCAAAATCTTGAGGATATTAGAGTTGTCTATTCGCATCCCCAAAGTTTAGCCCAGTGCCAACAATGGCTCGATCGCTATTTACCAAACGTTCAACAAATTGCTACTGACTCCAATACCGATCGGTTAAACAGTGTTGCTGAGCATAAGACAGTAGCGGCGATCGCTTCAGAACGTGCTGCTAAAATTTACAACTTACCGATCCTGAAATTTCCGATCAACGATCAACCTGATAATTGCACTCGTTTTTTAGCGCTAGGTCGTACTGCACTCACTACCAAAGGAACCCATTCATCCCTCGCCTTTAGCCTTAAGCGCAATATGCCAGGTGCACTTGTCAAACCTTTATTAGTATTTGCCGATCGCCAAATCAATTTGAGTCGGATCGAGTCACGTCCGACTAAGCGATCGCTTGGTGAATATATTTTCTTCCTCGACATTGATGCCGCGATCGAAGAACCCAACTTCAGCGAAGCCTTAGTAGAACTGCAAGCTGTTACGGAAAACCTGAAGATTCTTGGGAGTTATGCGATCGCTTCATAAATCAAAGGGTTGACAGAGAAACCTTCTGATTATCTTTTAGACAATGCAAGACGCTTATTACGCATCAACACATTTGCACCTTCATTAGTTTGCTCAATTACTAATAATGGTGTTGGCTTAGCCGTTTGATCCCAACTAATCACGGCTAACTTACCTTGAATTGTTGGTTGCCAATTACGATTTTCGTCTGAGGCAACAACAAAATTTTCTAGTCCGATCGCCAAGTCTTTGAGAATACTTTGTGAGCCATTCGTAGGAATTTTGGCTAATTTGACGTGGATACGAAAGAGAACACGAATCTGCGTATTGTCATGATGTTCAGGCTTATAGGAAACATCAAAAATTACATCAATTTTTCGGACATTCCCGCTATCGTCATTGCTTGGCATCAACGCAGGCGCAACTTTTTGACGGAGATTAACTTTCATCTGTGCCAAAATAATTTCGCAGAAATGTGGCTCTTCCATTCTCATACTGAGATAATCCAGATTAAATTCACGGGAATTAATCAAATCAGGATTGCGCTCATTCTCATCAATAGTATGCAGCGCCAGTTTTAGTTTCTTGGCAAGCTCGTGATTTTTAATCTTTTCAACCTTTAGTTGTTGTCGATTTTTTCGCAATTGCCAGTATTGATAGGCAGATGCCCCGATTGCACCCCACAATAGAACCAGAAGTAAAGTTACACCAACAGTATTTTGTAGTGGTACAGTTGACTGTTCGATAGCCCCAAGAAAACCTTCGCGATCGTTAGTTTTCACAGTCGTCACAACTCTTGATGCGTACAACATAAAAATGCACCAATTATTTAAATAGAAATCCGAGAAGTTCTCTACCATCTATGACGGGCAGAACAAGTCATAAGTGGCAATTATCAAAATGATTGGAATGTAGAAGCCCCCTATGACTATTCCCACAATTGTCAAATAGTGAGCATTATCAACTCAAAAGTTTTTATAGCGTTTCCCAGTCTAGTGAAGTACAGGTTTGTTTCC
>CAIJEA010000601.1 GCA_903819605.1 uncultured cyanobacterium
CCGCGCACGCCTAATTATTCACTTTATAACGCCTATTCTTTGGGTGGGAAGGGAGTAGCAATTTTAAAATTCCATAAATCAAGATCAGATTGGAATTTGTTCTATGAGACAACAAAAAACAGACTGTGAACTTTGTTCACAGCCTGTTTTTTGATTAAAGACTTATATTTAAGCCTCTATTGATTGTCGATAATAAAAATTAAAGCAATCCTGTATTGGTATTTGGCTTACCTGTGGCTAATTCAACTTTGATAATTCTGCCACCCATCTTCATAATGCGTTGCTGTTCAGCGAACCAGTTGTCATAGGACACTAATTTGGTGAAATAGGTATTTTGCAACTCTCGCTGTGTACGAATGCGAGTTTGGCTAGGTACACAAGCAGTGATTTTAAAACTCCGCATAGCGGCAATCTCCTTCAGAGCCAGTTATTAAAAATAGATTACAAAGAAAATTTTAGACTAACATAAGCGTTAGCGGCGAGACAGGAGCTTAAGCTACCTACCTCTGCCGCCTTGTAAATATTAATTAATTAAGAAATCAATAAATAAATATCAACCAACGCTGTATCAGCAATTAGCTTAAGCCAGAGCTGATGTAGTCAAGGTATACACCTAATTCTTTACCAGCTTCAGATCCAACAATGCTAGCAGCAACTTCTTTGATTGCTTGAATAGCTTGGATTGTGGAAACTACAGGTACTCCAAGGGAGTTGTAGGTTTCTTTCAAGCCATTGAGTACGCGTTCGTCAAGAATCGACGCATCGCCAGCAAGCATTGCATAGGTTGCATAGCGTAGGTAGTAGTCAAGATCGCGAATACAAGCTGCATAACGACGGGTGGTGTACATGTTGCCACCGGGACGGGTGACATCAGAGTACAACAAGGACTTAGCAACAGCTTCTTTAACGATGGTTGCAGAGTTTGCGGCGATCGAAGCAGAAGCACGAACACGAAGTTCGCCAGTAGCGAAGTAGCCCTTTAGCTTTTCTAGAGAAGCTGCATCAAGGTATTTACCTTGAACGTCGGCGGAGTTAATAACTGAGGTAATTGCGTCTTGTGCCATTTTAATATATTTTTTAGGTTTGCAATTAGTTTTTTGAATTTAGAAATTAAGAACTCTGAAATGCTTTAAAACAAGCAATAAAACAAATTTTAAAACAAGTCAACAATTGTCCTACTGTAATGCGCCAATGACGTAGTCAAAGTAGTAACCAGCTTCAGCTGCATCTTCACCAGACAACAAGGCTGCTGCTGCATTCTTTAGACCACGTACACCTTCAGAAACTCCACCAATAGGAGTGCCCAAAGATCCGTACATTTCTTTAACGCCAACTAGACCGATTTCTTCGATAGGGGTAACGTCACCAGAAACAACTCCGTAGGTTACCAAGCGGAGGTAGTAGTCAAGGTCACGTAAGCAAGTTGCGGTCATTTGCTCACCGTATGCATTTCCACCAGGAGAAACAACATCAGGGCGTTTTTGGAAAAGTTGATCGCCAGCTTGCTTAACGATGCGCTCGCGGGATTCGGTCAATGTTTGGGCAATGCGAAGACGACGTTCGCCAGAGCTCACAAAGCCCTTAATGCGATCTAGTTCACCAGGGCTGAGGTAACGTGCTTCAGCATCTGCATTCACGATAGACTTCGTGACTACGCTCATTTAATTTTTTCTCCAATCAAAAATGTGAATAAAAACGATTGATGTGATGCCGTACCATGCAGAATTGCTTTACTTTCGCTTTGTCTTATAGGGACATTCACAAAAAGGTTGGGGCATGTCTGACATGGAGGGTTTCTTTGTCAAAGCAATGATTACCAAAACATTTTGAAGCATTGCGTTGTCTACAAGCTTTTCTTCATCACACTTCTTAACATTTAATATTTTATCACTAGACTTGAAATGCTAGATCAACTAGTTCTAAAGTAGCGCTGCACCAAGGGTTACAACGCCTCCCAAGATCATTAGCCCCGCAGGCATAAATTTTTTGGTCTTGATCAACCGCACGATGAAAACAATTACTAGCAGAGACGAGATTGCCATACCAGCAATTTTCCCCCATTCTTGACTTTGGGCATCGGCTGTTCCTGCTATTAGTAGCCCAGCACCACTAATGCTGCCAGAGATAATTGATGCTTTGCTTTGGCTTTTGATAAAGCCAATAATGCCACCAACGATCGCAATGACTCCGTAGACGATTAGGGCAATTGCACTTGGAGAGAAATTCATAGGTACGTCTTTAGTTTTTAAACTAGTAAAATTAAAAAAATATCAAAGACCATGCTAACTAACTGTTTTCTGGGTGATAGACAACAATAAAGTTTGGTTACACAAATTTACAAATACAACAAGAGGCATGTATAGCGTGACCTCTTGTTGTAAAAGTGCGGCAAAGCCTTTTAAGTAGCTTTAAGTAGCTGGGCGCAATTAAATATAAAACCAGATCAAAAAACTGTGGCGCAAGCATAGCTTGCGCCACAGTTTTTTGATCTGGTTTTTAATTATGCCTACCTAACTTAGAGCAAAAATAAGTTGGTCATGACTGAAGCGATACGATTGAGGTAAGGAGCTGGATCGAGCGCTACCCAGCCATCGCCTGAAGGAACCATGATCTCAAAGTGCAAATGTGGCCCTGTTGAGCGTCCCGTTGAACCAACAATGCCTATTTGCTGTCCTTGAGCTACTTGTTGACCTTGAGCTACATAGATTGCTTCGAGGTGTGCATAGCGCGTACCTGTAGAGCCATGATCAATTTCAACTAAGTTGCCGTAACCATCACCCCAGCCTGCAAAATCAACCCTCCCCGCTTTAGCAGCGAGTACGGGAGTGCCGAGGGGAGCACCAAGATCGATACCACTATGAAATGACCAAATTGTAGTGACAGGATTTATGCGCCAACCATAGTTGGAAGTGACTGGGACTCCGTAGGGCAGAGGATAGCCACCTGTTTGGAAAATCAGGGCTGGATTGTCTGAACCTCTGGCGATTGTTGAATTAAAGGGAACGGGTTCAGGTTTCCAGATTGCTCCAGGGACGAATACAACTTTAGGGCGACGTTGGCATCCATTGCGCTCGAATAAAACATCGGCGCGAATATTATATTTTTTGGCAACGGTTGTATAGTTTTCTTCGTTTTTAAAACGATAAGTCAATCCGTCTAGGGGAGGCACAGATAAGGTTTGACCCACCTGAACTTCACCATTGCGAACTTCGGGATTTAGCCCCATTAAGGTTGCAGTTTTGAGGCTATATTGTTTGGCGATCGCCTCAAGAGTTTCTCCTTGTTTAACTTTGTGTTGGACTAAGTCATCAAGGGTTGGCTTACCACAGAGTTCTTCTGCTTCTTTAGCGGCAGACTGATCGACTGGGGTATTTGGGGTTGACGAGGTTGCGAGGGCTGGAGAGTTAACTAGACTAGCGCTCGCAACTAAAAGGAGGGATATTTTCCAAGATGGCTTCATGGAGTGTTAATTGGGCAAGGTGTGCGAGGGGGAATATGTTGAGAGTAATGAGTTAATTTATTGTTTTGGTAAAAAGGTAACAAAATATGAAGAATTACGACAAGAATCTTCACAAAAGAGTTACATGGCTATTTTCGCAGCGATCGCTACTTTAGTAACACCACCAATCTGGTGATTTGTTGTAGATCCTTTGAAAAAAACAAGAAAGTTGAGATACTTTGCGCCGCAACTCTCTTGTTTTTTTGCTCTAATCCCTTCCCACCAAAAGAATGGACGTTATTCACTGGGAAGGGAGTAACGTGACTAGCAATGATATACCAGTCCTAAATCTCGCGAATAATCGTTATATATAAATCTTTAGGCTCATTAATTCATATAGTGCTTTGCGCTCCAACCCAAACCAAGAAAAAAATTTGTAAGCGTTGCAGAGCAACGCTTACAAATTTTTTTCTTGTGGTTTATTTGATCGGTAATTGCTGCTTAAAAAACAAGAAAATAGAGGCGGAACTTCGGGCAGTCTCTATTTTCTTGGAAATGGGAAAAGTATCAAGCAACCTTTACTTTTAAAATCCTCTGTGGGAGAAGATAAGGTAAGACATCTCTTTGCTGTCTTACAAAAATAATCCGAAATCAATTACACAATTAACTCTCAAACTCATGACAAATTCGCTAGCTTCTGTTAGCCAAGAGCAACTCCAAACTTTTTTAGATATTGCTACTGAAGCTGCTTGTGCTGGTGGTGCAGTACTAAAATCCTATGCGGGAAATCTTCAAGAAAAGGAAGTTGAAGAAAAGAGACCTGGCGATTTGGTGACGATCGCTGATAAGGAATCAGAAGTAATGGTTCTATCAATTTTGCAGCGACATTTTCCTGAGCATGGAATTTTGGCAGAGGAGTCGGGTGTCTTGGGAAACTCAGAAAGTAGATACTTGTGGGCGATCGATCCCCTTGACGGTACTACAAATTTCGCTCATCAATATCCCTTTTCATCCGTGTCAATCGCTTTATTAATTGATGGAATTCCTTCTGTTGGTGCAATTTACGATCCATTTCGCGATGAGATATTTCGTGCGGCAACTGGCTTAGGGGCAACCCGTAACCGTTTACCAATCCATGTCTCAGGAACTCTAGAACTAACTCGTAGTTTATTAGTAACTGGCTTCGCTTACGATCGCACCCGTACTGAAGATAACAATTATGCCGAATTTTGTCATTTCACCCATCTTACTCAAGGTGTAAGGCGTGGTGGTTCCGCCGCAATGGACTTAGCTTATGTTGCCTGTGGGCGTTTGGATGGCTATTGGGAACGTGGTTTATCTCTGTGGGACTTAGCGGCTGGTGTGGTGGTGGTTCGCGAGGCTGGTGGCATAGTTACTGCCTATGATGGCAGTGAACATGTTCCTAAATCGGGGAGATTGCTGGCAACTAATGGTCATTTGCACAAGCAAATGATTGAAGAGTTGTCACTAGTTAAGCCTTTGCCCTTTAAGTTTCC
>CAIJEA010000602.1 GCA_903819605.1 uncultured cyanobacterium
GATGAAAAATCCATCCTGTGACTGTTCGAGAACTTGCAAACGTTCTTGAGATGTCTGCGATTTAGAACCGCTTAACAATAGACAATAGGACTGTGCTGCACCCCGACCAACTCTACCGCGCAATTGGTGAAGTTGAGCAAGACCAAAGCGATCGGCATGTTCGATGAGCATTACCGAAGCATTAGGAATATCCACACCAACTTCGATCACCGTTGTCGCCACAAGGATTTGGGTCTCGCCTCTGCGGAAAGTATTAATCGCTTCATCTTTTTCGATGGAAGACATTTGACCATGCAGTAAACCAATTTGGAAGTTTGGGAAAACTACATTTTGTAAATGTTCGCGTTCTTGAGTTGCAGCCTTAATATCTTCCATTTTTTCTGACTCTTCCACTAGAGGGAAAACTATATAAGCCTGACGTTCATGAGCAATTTCACGACGAATTAAATCGTAAGCATCTTTGCGCTGTGAAGGCTTGAGCAAAACAGTTTGAATCGGTTTGCGTCCTGGGGGAAGCTCATCAATGACACTAACTTCAATTTCGGAATTAGTTAAATATAAAGTTCGCGGAATTGGTGTGGCGGTCATGATCAATACATGCGGGTCATTCCCTTTTTGTAAAAGCCGCGATCGCTGATCTCTACCAAAACGATGCTGCTCGTCAATTACCGCTAGTCCCAATCGCGCAAAGTTAACTCCATCTTGGATTAGGGCATGGGTTCCAATTACTAGAGGTAATTCACCTGTCTCTAATTGACGCAAAATTTCGCGCCGTTTTGCTGTTTTTGTTGAGCCTGTAAGGATTTCTACGGGCAGATTTAGCTGCATAAACCACTCGACAATTTTACGATAATGCTGCTCGGTGAGAACTTCGGTGGGAGCCATTAATGCGGTTTGATAGCCAGCCTCGATCGCTGTCAAAAGTGCGTACACCGCCACAATTGTTTTACCTGAACCAACATCACCTTGGACTAGTCGATTCATCGGCGTTTGTCCTTGCAGATCGGCACGAATTTCGGCGACAACGCGCTTTTGAGCATTGGTTAATTCAAAGGGAAGTAGTTTTTCGAGTTGGGCGATCGCTTGGCTTTGAGGCACAAACTGAATTGCTTTCTGTTGATGCCGACGGTAGAGAGAAACAAGGCGACGATAAAAATATTTATCAAAAGTTAGTCTAATTACTGCTTGTTCTAAAGTTTCGCTCGTATCTGGATAATGAACTTGGGCGATCGCGTCGGGTAGTCGCATCATTTTGTAATCATGCAGAAAGCGATCGGGCATTGGATCGACAATTTGGGAAACTGCTGGTAAGCATTGAGCGACGAGGCGGCGAATCTGTTCGGGGCTGATTCCTTCAGTGAGGGGATAAACTGGAACGACGCGCCCGACTGTTTTCGATTGAATCGTATCTTGGGTATGTTCGAGGACTTCTACTTCATAGTTCTCTAGGGTCAAACCGAACTTACTCTGTTTGACAACACCAGAAGCAGCTACCGTGCATCCTTGGGGATAGAGCTTTTTCTGGGATTCTTGCCAACCTCGATTGGAGTAGCGCTTTCCCGTCCAGAAGCGACTGAGTTTAATCTGTCCTGTATGATCTCGTAGGATAATTTCTACTATCGTCAGATTAGGATTTTTAGGGCTGGTGAAACATCCAAACTTTTTAATCGTGCCAATCACTGTAACTGTATCGCCATCTTTAAGATCGCGAATGGGAATTTGACGCGCATAGTCAATATGATCGCGTGGATAGTAATTAAGAACATCGCGTACAGTCTGTAGCTCTAAACGCAAAAATCTTTGCGCCATAAATGAGCCAACGCCATCCACCTGTTGCAACAATGCATCGGGAGATATTTTCTTGGCAGCTTTGGGTTCCGTTGCGGCGATCGCTTCAGTTTTGGGTTTCTTCTGTTTCGGCGCAGCGCTAGTTTCGGCTATTTCTCGACGGCGAACTTCATACAGCAGTCGGCGAGTCTCGGCGACTAGGTGCTGCCTTCGTGCCATCGGCAAATCGTTGTATTGAGCATATTGGTTAGAGAGGGTATTAGCTTGGAGGCGATCGCTCATTTCCCAGTCTTCAGGTAAATCTTCCCGCAAGGTCACGCTCAAAAAATCCGCAAACAAAAATTGCTTTCCCTGCAAATTGGAAAAGCCTCTCTCTGCCTCGACACTCAAGGCTTGTTGTAACCGATTAATATCCAGTGGCACAAATTAAGCAAGTCAGCTATATGCGAGCTAAGTAGCGTTTTTAGCGTAAATATCTGTAAAACTCATTTACAAAACATACTCACAAAATATTCTAGGCGATCGCTAAGAAACTAGCGCCAACAATTATAACAATGGCTTTAGCAGCTAAAAATCCACAAGTGAGAGTTGATGCAATTAGTTATAGCTATAGCAATCCTAAATGAGTCATGAGAAATAAAAGTCTATAACAAGGGGCTTAAGTCCCTTGCCTTTCTCACAAATGATTTAGGATTGCTGTATAAACTAAAAATTATGCTCAATAAATTGTCTATTTAGGTTATGATCGGTAACTGTCGCGAATTGTATAAAATTTTTAGACTTACCTTACCTCTACATCACCTGATAGAACCGAAATGGCTAAGAAAAGCATGATTGAGCGCGAGAAAAAGCGCACCAAATTAGCTGAAAAGTATGCAGCTAAGCTCGAAGCACTTAAAGAAAAGTTTGCCAGTCCTGAACTGACACAACAACAGAAGGTCGCTGTTCATCGCGAAATTCAACAAATTCCTCGTAATGCCAACCCTACCCGCCACCGCAATCGTTGCTGGATGACTGGTAGACCCCGTGGCTATTACAAGGATTTTGGCTTGTGCCGCAACGTCTTGCGGGAAATGGCTCACCAAGGCTTGTTACCTGGTGTAGTTAAATCTAGCTGGTAATTTTCGGCAATAAAAAAGCCGTCACCATTTGGTGAGA
>CAIJEA010000603.1 GCA_903819605.1 uncultured cyanobacterium
ACCGATAATTCTATTTTTGCTCATAGCGATCGCTTGATCCCATTACAAAGAGCCATTAATTCAGTATTTATTATGATTCCTGCGGTAGTAGTGGGTTTATCTGTCTTCGCTACCTATGGAATTGAAAAGAAATATTCACGCTATCAATTGCGAGTTGCCCAGAATCAAATCCTGAATGAAAATGTTGGCTCTGAAGAAAAGATTACTCTCAGTCGAGCTTTGAGGGTGTTGGTTGCTAGTAAGCAAACAGGCTTATTTTTCTCATTCCTGTTAATGATGACCATTGGTATTTTTATGCAGGATGCGATCATGGAACCCTATGGCGGGGTTGTATTTGGTATGAGTATTTGTGCCACAACCCAACTCAGTGCAGCCTTTGGCATGGGAACTCTCCTCGGATTGAGTTGTGCTGGCTTTGCGATTATTCCTCGCTTAGGGAAAGAAAATTCAGCCCGTTTAGGCTGTTACCTAGTGGCTGCTAGCTGTATTTTGCTTTTGATTTCAGGGTTTATCCAAAAGACTTGGGCTTTGCAAGCTTCCCTTGGTCTATTTGGATTTGCTTCTGGTATCACTACTTCAGGGGCTTTAAGTTTGATGCTCGATCTTACGGCTGCGGAAACTGCGGGTACTTTTGTTGGTGCTTGGGGGCTATCTCAGGCGATCGCGCGAGGACTTGCCACTCTTTCAGGTGGTATTGTGCTGGATATTGGCAAGAAAATCTTTGGTACTCAAATTTTTGCCTATAGTTTTGTATTTGTCTGTGAAGCTGCCGTGATGATTCTGGCGGTATTTTTCTTGAGTCGTGTCAATGTCCGAGAATTTCGCTCTGATGCTAAACAGGCGATCGCAACAGTATTTGCGAACGAACTTGATTAGCAGAAATGTAGTTGTCTACGACAATCTTGAAAGTAAGTTGTGGCACTCCATGTCGCAACTCACTTTCCAAGAATTTGGAGAATAGGAGACAGGCAAGTTCCGAATGAAACTGCTATATGTGCTTGACAACCTACGGCAAATCTTGATGTGAGAAAAGAGATCCCTTACTCACTCCTACACCACGATCGTCGATAGCCACGTAGAACGGGAGATGCCCCCTCACCATCAAATTCTTTTTAAAAAATGGTTCGGGATAATTCACCCACTTGCCCTCGCTTCTCCATGCTGTGCGATCGCCGAATTTTTCCACTTGGATAACTAAAATCTAACTTACCACCACATTCAACATAAATTTGTTTTTGGACACTGAAGCCAAATTCATATCCATGCTTTTTGCTATATTCCAACCACAGACGATCTAAAGTTAATAAATCTTCGCAGGGAAAGTTTTTAATATTGTGTATCTCTAACCAACGCTCTTGCGCTCGATTTGTTACTTTGAGCATCAAATGCCAAGTTTCTTGATCCGCTTCATGCCATTGCTGATTTTTGAGATATTTCTCTAACTGCTGATAGAAATTATTAGTGACTAACTTCCGAATTGGTAAAGGCATAAAAATTTAACATCTCTTGCCAAGCTTTATTGGTCATAGATAAAGTTTGAACATTGCATTTTTCAAACTTTATCTATACTACACAGAATTTAAACAGGCTGTATCTATTTCTAGATCGCTATCCTCCAAAGCCTCCTAAAGAATTAAAATTAGCGGCACTCTGACTAGCTCGCATCGCCGACTGCGAAAAGACTTGAAAGGCTTTCCTGATTTCAGCATCACTATTTGCAGGAGTGAGAATCCATTCATCACGGATTCCCATTTCTTTAAAGACTTGATGGAAGTTCGTAGAAGCATCATCAATGCCCATCGCGGCAATAATGTGATTTTCCATCCGCAACATATCATGGGCGATCGCCGCGACATCCTTAGCAGCATGACGCGCAGAATGGCAATCATCACCATCAGTAATTATTAGCGTAACGGTACGAACAGGTACTCCATTATCAGAGAATTCCTGTGCTTTAGCTAATACCGTCCCTAAAAGCACTACTGTTTGATCGTAAAGTGGTGTCCCTTGATTGGGGGTGTAGTTTTTGGTGTCCATCCTGATTGCCTGTGCGATCGGGCAGTAGGGATAAAGAATCGTTCCATTCAAATAACGATTATGAATCAGAATGTTATCTTGTTGCTGAGATGAGGTCAGCGCATCAATTACGGAATTATGTCCACCGCGCACGGCTTGAGCATTGCCAGCATATTGAATCGAGCCAGAATCATCGGGCATAATTGTGACAAGAACAACTTCGCTCGACATCACATCATCAACATGGATACCAAGCCCTGCTTGGATTTGTGTGCCAAGGTCATAAACGGTCAGAGCTTGCAAAGATTCATTGGAAAGGGTTCCATCATCTAATGCGGATTGAAATAGGTCGTTAATATTAGTCATTTTCCTAATCCTAGCTTTTGAGCTATATGTTCCTGAAATGCAGTCAGAGTGGTGAAGTGTTCAGCTAGATCTGTGATGTGATCAAGCTCTATTGCTTTACCGCCTTGAAGTTCAACTTCAAATCCAAAAACATCATTTTGATGAGGCGCACTATCCCAAGGTCTTTGTGCCATCCAAAGTAATTGCACACGACGATAAATTGAGTAGTCGCCATTTTCTGTAAACTCAGCATGATCATCTAAGAATTTGACCAAATGAGTTACTTTGGTTCGTTGGCGAAGAAGAATCAAATCTCCTTTGTTAGGTTTCTTGGCATTTTCGACCTGTTCCTTCCTCCAATGCAGGTTAAATTCTGGCACTAGGAACGGATAACGAACCTGATCATGTTCCTGATCATGTTGATATGCCCAGTAGATGTTGGTATCGGGGTGATTTACATTCTTAGTCCATTTAAGAGGACTCAAATCAATTTCAAGGGTCATTTATTTCTCCGTTGAATTACTAGTGATGACAAAGCATAGCATTATAAAGCTGGTCAAAAAACCAACTTTTTAGCTTGATAAAAGTCGTTCGAGAAAATTCTTTTTAGGTTGAATTGATTCCAGATATTGTCTGAGTAAGCGCTCAATCAATTCCGAACTGGTAGTATTTTCTTTGGCAAGAACTGCCACTAGATATCTTTCTGTCTCATCGTCAAGATTAATGCTCATCATAGGAATTTCTCCTAAAGGATTAGAGTTTACACAAGATTAAGATCTGTCCAAGTTTCCATTGCAGTCGTGGATTTGACCAAGTGCATACCTGCATCAGCGAAGCGTTGAAACGCAGCGTTGGCTTGATCAGTGTAGTCCACAACGTTGGGAACAACAACAGGCGAAGTGCAATCTTCGAGCAGATAGACTTTCTTCGCGAGTTTAGGATCATGGGCAAGAATCTCGCTGAGCAAGTCTTGAATCGTCCATGCTACGCAATGGCTCTTGGCTTGTCCTGCAATAATTACGGCATCAAATTCCAGTAACCTTTGCAAAAAGCGCGTATTCTTTTGTGCGATCGGTCTGCCATCGGCTCCATCCATTACTTCAGGACGCAATACAGAATAGTTCTCCGTAAGCGGATTGCCGCCTTTAATCTCAAAGTTTGTCTGGCTGTGACGAGCAATATTATGGAAAAACATTGCTTCTTCTACAGAAGAAACTAGCGCGTGACCGATGCCACCAAGCATGGAGTGATAAGCCCAAACCGTAAGTGGAAACTTGCCTTCATCGCTGAGTTTCTGCACATAATGCAAAGCGTGGCGTTGGATTGCCATGTAATTACCCTTGGCGAGACTATAGGCGATCGCAGGATTTACTTTCCACTTGCCTTGCTGCACATCTTCTAAAGTAATTGAAGTAGCGTTAGGAATGGGATGTTCACCTGCATCATTCACCCAAAAGATGGGATGGAAGATTTGCATGGCGGTATGAGTGTCCATCGTGGGAGCAATTTCGCTGATGTGGTGCAGGTTGCGATAGATAAATTCGCACAAGCGCACGTTATCCTCGATCGCTCCAGTCCCAGACCGCCCACCGACAAATAGCTCATGATCGGCAATACAGAAGGTATTCTGCACATCGATCGCCATCAAACAAATTTTCTTGCGATCCTTAGCGGCAGGTACGATGCCATATTGTTTTGCCCATGCTTCGGCTTGGTTAGCCCGATCTTGGTAAGGAACGCGCCATACCGATCCGACTTTGTGGCGATCAAAAAAGGCAGGAATAGGAAGTTGAGTTTGAATTTGAGTAGTCATATTTTTATCTCCTAATTATTTAAGCTAATTGCAACTGTAAAATCTTTTGGGCATGAATCACATAGATGCCTTGCGAACCAACAATTAGAGAACATCCACTATCGACATAGGGTTCAGTTTCGGGGAAAGTTTTCGTAACCATAATTTGTCCATTTAGTGCCTCAACTCTAGCAATACCTTCGTCAGTAGGAACGAATAGCCAATTAGCGATCGCACTGCCTCCGTGCAAATTCGTTAACCATGCAATATCACCCTTTTGTCCTGCGAGAGTAGATATTAATTCACCAGATTCACGCAGTACAGAAACTCGATGGATGATTTTGCCTTGTTCTTGGGTGGCGGTGAAGAACCAGCAGATGTCATTGCTAAAGACGCAATTTGCATTAATTAGTTCTCCTTGAATTGGAGGGATTTGAACGCGATCGCATATTCCCGAACGCTTAGCATCAAAGGTAAAAGCGACACTGAGAGAACCTGCACGATAAAAGCCAAAGCCGAAGTTTTCACCAATCCAGAACTGAGTTTGACCTTCGAGAATATCACCGATGTACTCATTGCCCAGTTTCCCATCGCGTAATAATTGACCTCGATCGATCCAATAGCGAGAGAAAGAATTAGCTCGAATCAGATCGGCGGCGATCGCTTGCGTTTGTCCTTGAGCGATCGTAATTGCTTTACCTTGTTTAGTAACGATTGTGGACTTACCAAAGATTGTGAATTGAATATTAGCATCGAGTTCTCCTGATAATAAAACTGTGTTGTCTTCGCGTTTAAATTCATGACGATCGTGATACAGATAATTGAGAGAATTATTTTGTAATGCGACCTGAAGAATTACGCCTTCGGTTTGAAATATATGGATAACCTTACACTTGCCATCACCCTCAGCCCCTCTGCCAGACGTAGGAGAGATAACCGCGATTAAAGGCGTACAGATTGGGCAAGTATTCCTTAAATGCTCGATTCCACATTGCTGACACTTTTTCCATTTCATTGACGTAAGAAGTGATTGAGGGAAAATGCCACGCCAATCTTTTTCAAAGCAATTATGGAAATGGTGTAATAAATCATCGGATAAAACTTTGTAAGGAATTGCGGGTTTAGGATAGTGGACATCAGGATGAAATATCGTAATTCTTTGTAATGGTCTTGCGCTGTGAGGGATTTGTGAAGCTTGCGATTTAGGCTTATACACGCCGCCATAGGGATCGACATAGAGAAGGCTCTGCATCAGCATCACCGTGAAGGCGTACCAATCAGAATCAGGGTTGTGAGGACTGGTTAAAATCGGCTGATTGGCGTTGCGATCGCACAAGATCGGATCGACAAATCGCGCTGTGAACACCTGACAAGGAAACTGTCCAAATTGAAAGGAATCTGCATCAATCAGATTGACCTGATTTTGAGAAACCAACAAATTCAGATCGTTGAAATCGCCAATCGTGACATTTACCTCATGGATTTTCAGAACCGTCTCATGCAAGTCGCGAAATAAGCTAGAGACAAATTGCTGTGAGATCCCGTTAGTATGGCGATAATTGCGATCGCTATATTTCAAAAGTGGCACTGTATTTTGCAAGAAGGACATCGCATAGCCGAGAATCATTCCCTGTTTATCTGTGGCTAAAGCTTCAGGCTTAATAACCCTCGCAGGTAGATTTTGAGGAAAAGCAGGGAGTTTTTGCTGATGGATTGATAATCTAGCTTGAGCCGCTAATTGTTCTTGAGGTGACAACTGATAATCAGGATGATCGGCAGTTTTAAAGAGTTTGAGAACCTTGCCATTTTTAAGATCATAGATATCCGCTTCGCCACCCTTGCCGATCGCATTTTTAGGATTCAGTTTAATTCGCTTTTGATTAAGATAGATATCCATGATTTTGCTCCTAATATTGAGTGGCGATCGCGCCTAACATAAATTTCTCCATTCTCTAAATTCTTTAACAACATCTTGCATAAGTGGTGGCAGATAAGTCATTGCCTTGTAGGCAATATCTTTCGGTACACCTCCATAAAAAGCTTCGGCTATTCCGCCTGTAATACAAGTGAGCGTATCGGTATCACCGCCAAGGGAAACTGCATTGCGAATGGCATCTTCAAAATCCGTTGATTCTAGAAAGGCGATGATTGCCTCTGGGACAGTTTCTTGACAAGATTCGTTAAATACATAAACAGGGCGAATCTCATCTACAGTGCGATTTAAGTCATATCCAAAGCAATTAGCGATCGCCTTTTTTATTTGCTCCTTAGATTGCCCCTTTCGCGCCATCAAAATTGCGATTGCGGTTGCTTGAGCGCCCTTAATTCCTTCAGGGTGATTGTGGGTAACTTCCGCAGATCGCTTAGATTCTGCAACAACCGATTTCATGTCGTCAAAGGCAAAGCCCACTGCACTAACCCGCATTGCAGAGCCATTACCCCAGCTATTGTATGCTTCCATATCATCGGAACGAATCCATTGTGCAAACATCCCGCCATAGCCCCTAGCAGGAAATTTACGAGCGTAGTCTTTAATATATTCAGCATAATTACCATTATTCATAATGCATTCGGCGACAGCTACAGTTAACACTGTGTCATCGGTATAGTCACATCCATTACCAAAGAGAGTGAAGTCTTTTGAACGATGGTTATCAAATTCATAAATTGAACCTACGATATCTCCGACAATTGCGCCGAGCATAATTTTTACCTCTTATCTAAATGAAATTACGAATTATGAATTACGAATTATTAGCTCATCATTCGTAATTCTTCTAATCACTACCAAACTCGTATCATCGGACAAAACACCCGATCGCTTAATTAGCTCTCGTTTTTTCCAATCAGGTTTAGTTTCTTCTCGGTTGAGCATTGCTAATTTGCGCCTTATTGCATCGGGATTTTTGAAATAGCGTTCTTCTTGCCAAAATTGATTGATATCTTCAACTTGTATTAAATCAATTATTCCATCGGTGGCAATTAGAAGTGATTCTAATTCTGATGTGGGTATGAGATCGCGAATCTCAAAATTAATTCCTTCAGGTTTGTATAGACCATAGGCAAGATAGGGAGGTGCATTATCAGCATAGGGCGGAATTTCTGTAAATTTGCCGTTAAT
>CAIJEA010000604.1 GCA_903819605.1 uncultured cyanobacterium
ACTCTCACAACTCATTTCGGATTGCTATAGTGCTTTGCGTTTGATCTAAAACCAAATAATTTTGAAAAGATTTGCTTTGCAAATCTTTTCAAAAGTATTTGGTTTTTAAGGTAGATCGGTATCGCCCATAAGATAGCGATCGCATTCGCGGGCAGCACCACGACCTTCGTTAATGGCCCAGACAATGAGACTTTGACCGCGACGGCAATCTCCTGCCGCAAAAACGCTAGGTAGACTGGTAGTGAATTGACCGTGATTAGCTTTGACATTACTACGTGGGTCGCGTTCCACAGCTAGCGAATCAAGTAATGGCTGCTCTGGACCAAGGAAGCCCATCGCTAACAATACAATCTGAGCGGGAATAACCTTCTCAGTACCAGCTAATTGCTTAGGAATGAACTGACCTTTTTCATTTCGTTCCCATTGCACTTGCACAGTATGAACTGACTTTACCTGACCGTTTTCGTCTCCTTCGATTTTAGTAGCAGTAGTAATATAAGCTCTGGGATCGTCACCAAACTTTGCACTCGCCTCTTCTTGCCCATAGTCCTGTTTATAGACTTTTGGCCATTCTGGCCAAGGATTGTCCTTCGCTCTGGTTGCTGGAGGCTTAGGCATAATCTCTAACTGCACGACGCTATTACAGCCATGACGGATCGATGTGCCAACACAGTCAGTTCCCGTATCACCACCACCAATAATCACCACATCCTTCCCCTGTGCAGAAATAAAGTCATCCCCTGACTTCCCATTGAGAACTGCTTTAGTATTGGCTGTTAAAAATTCCATCGCGAAATGGATGCCTTTAAGTTCACGCCCTTCAATACTTAAATCGCGAGGCTTAGTTGCGCCTGTGCAAAGAACAACGGCATCAAATTCTTTGAGCAAATTTTCCGCAGGGAGATCTTTACCAATTTCGGTATTACAAACAAATTTCACCCCTTCCTGTTCAAGAATATTCAAGCGGCGCAATACCACCTTTTGCTTATCCAACTTCATGTTAGGGATTCCATACATCAGTAATCCACCTGGGCGATCGGCTCGTTCGTATACCGTTACCCAATGCCCTGCTTTATTGAGTTGGGCAGCAGCACTTAAACCTGCGGGACCTGAACCAATTACAGCAACTTTTTTGCCTGTACGTTTAGCAGGAGGTTCGGGAACAATCCAACCTTCTTCCCATCCCTTATCAATAATCGAATACTCAATATTCTTAATTGTTACAGGAGGATTGGTGATCCCCAAGACACAAGATCCTTCGCAGGGAGCGGGACAGACGCGACCAGTAAATTCTGGGAAATTGTTGGTTTTGTGAAGGCGATCAAGTGCTTCACGCCACAGTCCTCGATAAACCAAGTCGTTCCATTCGGGAATGAGGTTATTGACTGGGCAGCCGCTTGCCATACCGCTAATCAGGTTACCTGTATGGCAAAATGGCGTGCCACAGTCCATACATCGAGCGCCTTGCATACGGAGATTTTCTTCGGGCATATGTAGATGAAATTCATCCCAATTTTTGATGCGATCGCTGGGTGGTATTTCAGATGGTGCTTCGCGGAGGTACTCAATAAATCCTGTCGGTTTTCCCATTAGTTTAATTTTCTATGATTTGCCAAATAGTCCAATAAATTATTTTTAAACCGCTTAACTTATTCTGAACGCATTTTACGGATTTCTTTAATATTAGTTAATATTAATCGTTTTGGCGATCGCCATTACAAAACCAAAGCATTGGAGGTGAAGCAAATCGCTACCTCTAATGCTTTGGTAATTAAACAAATCTATTCGTAAAGCTTTGCACTAAGTAGTTCGGCATAATTAAAAACCAGAGTAAAAACCTGTGACGCACGCTGCGCGTGCGTCACAGGTTTTTAATTATGCCGAACTACTTATGGCTATTAGTTAAACCATATAACAAAGCCAAAGAGATTGCTGCCAAAGGCACTGAACATCTCATCCCAAACAGCAGGATCGGTAATATTTCCTTTCTTGAGATAGGGTGTGGCAGCAGTGCCTTGAATCCATGACATTAGGTCGAATGTCCGAGGCTCGGTAAAAATTCTTGTAAAATCAATACTCAATTTCTCGTCGCGCCAGAATGGTAAGTTCTTTTTACCATCGAGGATAAAGGTAATCTCATCCAAAGAATTCAACCAAGACTTCACCATTGCATCAGTAACTCGAACCTGAGGAATCGCTGATTGTTGTTTAGGGTTGGGAATCCACTCGTGATCGTTATCAGTTTCTGCCAAAATCGATTTCCATGACTCGCGACTGAGACTAATCACCGATTTCATGTGATTGAGAACTGTCAACATCCGCTGTGGCTCTACTAGAGGAAATTTGCTGAGATGAACTGCTGATATCAAATCTATAATTTCAAAATTGTAGGCTCTATAGTCATTGGGATCTCTCTTGGGATGACTGAGCAAAAATTTGTGAGGTGTATCAACACTTTGGAAGAACAAGTGAGCGCAAGAAGCAAATAATTCTCGACTATCATAGGCTCGCAAAAATTCTCCTATTGCCCCTAATACATGGGTATAGCCCTGTAGCCATAAAGCATCACCGCGATCGAAGGCAATTAAAAATTGCTGCGCGTCCTTTTCTGTAACCCTTGCACCTGTGACAGCATTAAAAATCTGCCATAGCATTTCCTTGTCTTCAGCTTTCCCATTCCCATCAAAGTCTAAACGAATTAAGCCTACACGCAAAGCAAGTTTTAGGTGTTGATCTTTGATCGGTTCAAGAGTTGTGCGAACTTTGGCAAGATCATCAATCCATGTTTGAAATATTTGCTGAAGTCCGTCATAGGTTAAAGTTTGCGGTTTGGGATTTTTTGGGACTGGTAAGCGCACAAAAGGAATTGTGTCACTCAAAGGATTTTGGATCATGCCGTAGTGATAAAGAGACTGCAATAGTCGTTCAGTACCACGCATAAATTGAATTACACCCAACCCAAAGCGGGTTTTATCATCTCTAGGAGAGTTCTGCAAATAATCCCCTAGCGCTTTTTCTCCTTCGGCAAGTCGTCCAGAGGTAAGGTAGGGGTCTGGTAATGGTGCGATCGCAGCATTAGTTGGCTGCAAGTAGACTGCGGTGATGGCAACCAAAAAGACAGCAAAAACAGCGATCGCCGATCTCCATATCCACGACAATTTTTTTGACATATCCAGAATCCAAACGAGAAAAAGCAAATGATGTAAGAAAGTCTACATCATTTGCTTTTTATAAGTTAGATATCAATTTTTCGTTAAGCTTTGGCAGTCGATCCTTAGCAATAGGAGCTAATATCTTCACCGCAGCTATCAACTAAGAAACAAAGCGCACGAAACCTCAAGCCGACAAATTCATCGTAAAGAGGATTGAGCTTACAAAGAGGTGGAATATGGACAATCGCATGACCAAAGATTTTAATCGTGCGTTCAAAGGGGCATTGAGCAGGAATTAGTTTAGCGATCAAATGGGCTGTCTGTGATTTATGGATTTCAAAGCTATCGAACTTGTTACGTAAAGGTCTCAATAGATCGAAGTTGAATTTAGATTTAGAACTTTCGAGATATGGGTTTTCCCCGCCAAATCCTGTGCTGTTAATACTTGACATGTTCACCAAACGCTCTTATGAATCAGAGTATGTACGTTCAAAGCATTTACGTTGTTAATCTTAACATAACTGCTTTAAATAGAGTGCCGAAAACACATTATTCATCCTTATGTATGAGATTACAGATACAGCTAAAACAATAGTGTCTTTTCTATAATCTTCATAGATCACATCGTACCCATTTGTATGTATAAGCGATCGCAAAAAGCAAAAAGTAACCCAAAAATAAGAGTTAATGCACTTAGCGCATTAACTCTTATTTTTGGGTTATTTAGATAAAGTAGCAATGGCTGAAAAATTATTGATTAGATACTTTCACCATTATTTATAAGTAGATCTACATAATTACAGCAATTACCGATCAAACGAACCACAAGAAAAATTTTGAAAGCGTTGCTTTGCAACGCTTTCAAAATTTTTCTTGGTTTGGGTTTGAGCGCAAAGCGCTGTAATTACACATCCAAACCCTTAAAGTTGCGCCCCGCAGGGGTGCAACTTTAAGGGTTTAGGTAATTTATTTTGCACAAGTACTTATCGCAAAATATAGAGTGCGAATATCTTTACATTGATTAAGCACGACTAGGGATTGGTCCGCGTCGATTAGAAATATTGATAGAATCTTGCAGAAATTGTCGTAAATGCTGAACATGAGAATTATCGGTAAAAGTACTTAACTTGTCCAATGCCTCAACTAATGTCAGATCTTGATGATAGAGCAAACGAAATGCCCCCTTCAGTAACTGTTGAGTCTGCTCGTCTAAACCAGCTCGTTCAATCCCAACTCGATTAAGGGTTCTAACTCGTGATGGATTCCCTTCAACCAATGTGTATGGAGGGACATCACGCTCAATACGACTCATTCCACCCACCATCGATAGACAACCAACTCTTACAAACTGATGTACGCCGAGGACACCACTAATTCTGGCATGGGACTCAATGTGAACATGACCAGCTAAAGCAACTCCGTTGGCAATAATCACACGATCCTCAATTTCACAATTATGACCTACGTGGACATAAGCCATCAGCAAATTTCCATTGCCAATATAGGTAACTTCATCGGCTTCGTTGGCGCGATTGATAGTTACATATTCACGGATACGGTTGTCATTACCAATTTGGACAAGACTATCAGCGCCCAAATATTTCAAGTCTTGAGAATCTAAACCGATCGCTGCTCCTGGATAAATTTGGTTGCGATCGCCGATTTCAGTTCGACCTTCGACAATGGCGTGATGTCCAATGACAGTATGAGCGCCAATTTTCACCTGCTCACCGATGACGGCATAAGCTCCAACTTTGACAGTCGGATGTAGTTGGGCATCAGGATGCACTATGGCTGTCGGGTGAATAAATTCAGACACAGGCGCATGAGACACAGGCATAAAAAGTTTGGCTCGCTTGATACTAAAATAGATCGCTTGGTTTGCGATCGCTGGGATCGCCAGATGAAAAGTTTAAACTTGCAGAATGTAAATTAGATTAAAGATTAACTAACGAAAACATCAATTCACCTTCGCAGGCAAGTTGACCATCGACTTCTGCGCGCCCATGCATCTTACCAAAACGCTTGCGTGCAACTAGTAGCTCGGTTGTAATCGTTAACCGATCGCCAGGAACCACAGGACGACGAAAGCGGACTTTATCGATTCCTGCAAACAGCGACAGTTGATCTTCCATCCCAGGTAAGTGCCTTAACACAATACCGCCAACTTGTGCCATCGCCTCAACAATTAAAACTCCTGGCATGATTGGATGGTTGGGGAAATGCCCCTGAAAAAAAGGTTCATTAAACGTGACGTTTTTAATACCTGTTGCTGATTTGTTAGGTACAAAATCAATGATGCGATCAACCAGAAGGAATGGGTAACGATGAGGTAACAATTTCTGAATTTCATCGATCATCAAAATTCGACTAGGGATGGAATCAGCACTGTCAGGGGTGATGTCGGGGCTGCTTATTGTCGGATCTTCGGTCAAAGTTGACATATTTAAGTATTAAGTTTGCGGTAGTGATCGAGATAGCAGAATCATTTGGTTAGGATAAATACGTTTTGCGCTGTTCATCCTAACTTTTAGATTAGTGATAAAGTCAGTTTTTTTGGTCTTGCATTGTCGCTATAGCTAATGCAAACTCAGCGTGAAGGTTGTGACTCGCTTTGTATGCCAAAATATGCGCTCTAGGTAAAAATCCTAGCAAGCTTAGGTCACCAATGAGATCTAAAAGTTTATGACGACATGGTTCATTAGCAAAACGAAGGGGTGGATTGATCCAACGATCGCCATCACAAACAATTGCATTATCTAAACTGCCACCCTTAATTAAACCCGCAGAACGCATTTGGTCAATATATGCAGCGAGGGTAAAAGTCCTTGCGGGAGCTATTTCACGGATAAATTGATTGCGAAAATCGGCGATCGCTGGTGACCAACTAAACCATTGCTCACCGATTGCCTTAGAAGGAAATTCGATTCCGTAGGTAAAGCGCAAAGTATCAGTAGGAATCGCAGTCACAAAACTATCGCCTTTGCGAACCGTGACTGTTTCAGTTAGCGGCATCAAAAAATCTCCATCAACTTGAGTTGTGATGCCGACTTGAGCGATCGCTTCGACCCAAGGTAGAGCAGAACCGTCAAGTATTGGCAATTCAGGGCGATCGAGTTCGATACAGGCATTGTGTACACCCATGCCAAATAAAGCTGAAAGCAAATGCTCAACGGTACGAACCCCTGTGCCATTCTGACGTAGCTCCGTCGATAGCTGCGAAGCTGAAACAACCGTCGTATTCGCAGGAATCTTTGCCTCGCCATAAATAAAATAGCGACCTGCATCAATCGGAGCTGGACTAACAGTTACAGAAACCTGCTCACCACTATGCAACCCAATTCCCGATAGTGAAAAAGGGCGCGCGATCGTCTGCTGATAAAGCATGGCTAGAATTTCTCTCCTAGACCAAAACTAAACTGAGTACCGCCATTGGACGCTAAGCCATAGTCCACACGGATTGATCCAAGCGGGGACTGTACACGTACACCAAGACCATAGCCAGCACCACTACCTGGTTTATTACGAGCACCAGCAGGATTGCCAGGGACTGCGGAAGCAGAGCCTAGGTCAGTACCGTAATCGAAAAATAGTACCCCACCAACAATATTGAAAACGGGGAAGCGATATTCGGCAGAAAATATACCAAAGCTGCGACCGCTACCAATTTTGCCTTCATCCCAACCGCGTACTGAGTTACTACCTCCAAGTTGAAATGCCTCGTAGGGTGGCAAAGTGCCAAACACTGTACCGCCTTGAATGTTAAATGCAAGAGCCTGTGTGCCTTCTGAGAAGCTTAAAAAACTAACAGGAATAAAATAGCTATAGCTAGCTCGTATGCGGTTTAGGAAAATTGAGCCTAAACCAACTGGAATTGATTGCTCAGTAGCAATGCGAAACACAGAACCTGAAGAAGGCTTAATTGGATTATCTCGTTTATCGCTAGCATAGGCGAATTGAAGCAAAAGCAAGTCATCTTGCCCAGTACCGCTAGCTGTAAGAGGGTTGCCTAAGGAGTCTGTCGCATAAATCTGGTTGTTAGTGTTATCGAGGATACTTACACGCTGGTAGCGAAAACCGAGAGAAGCAGTTTCACCAGTACCCAGTGGGCGAGAAAAGCTAAAGCCAGTTCCAAGTCGATTAATAACAGGTTGGTTATTGTCTGGACTAACTCCCACAGCGCCATCAAAAATATAGCTAAATGAACGTTGATTAAAAATGTTAGCAGTGAAAGAAGTATGATTGGGATCGCCTGCTAGCCAAGGATCGGTAAAGTTAAGATCGAATAGCAAAGATGTCTGACCAACTTGAATATCTAGACCAAGCTTTTGGTTGTTACCACCTAAGTTTTGTTGCTGGAAACTCACTGTACCGAATAAGCCCGTAGATGAGCTTAGACCAGCACCTGCGGAGATCGAACCAGTGTTACGCTCTTTGACATTAACTGTCACGATCACTTTACGTGGATCTGTACCTGGAGCAAGCCCAATATTGAGATCTTCAAATAGCCCTAAAGCATATACTTTTTGCAAATCACTCTGAATTGTATTTTTATTAAAGATCTCGCCTTCTTTAATTGTCAGTTCGCGGGTAATGATAAAGTCTCGAGTGGTTCCAGTAACTGGTTTGCCATCTTTATCTACAGTTTTGCCATCTTCACCGATAAAGGCAACTTTGATGCCTTCGATCGCGCCCTCGGACACTACCAGATTGATATTACCATCGGGATTAGCTTTGATATCAACAACTTGAGCTAATACGTAGCCTTTGTCCTGATAGTACTTTTCAAGTTCCTTGACACCCGTTTGGATATCTTTGAGATTAGTAACTTTACCAATTTGCGAGCCAAAAATGCGATCGACTACATCTTTTTCTAGTACCTGTGTGCCTTCAGTAGTAACGGATTTGAGCACAGGATTAGGTAAAACAAAGAAGGTTACCCGTACGCCGATGTCAGTGTCTTCAGGCTCGGCTTGAACGTTTGAGAAAAAACCTGTAGCAAATACTGCGTTGATGTCGGACTGAAGTTGAGTTTTAGTTACTGTTCTGCCAGGCTTGGTAGCGATCGCATCATAAATCCGTTGCTCAAGTTCAGGGGGTAGTGGAGGCTGTCCCTCTGGAGTCTTAATCGCTACTTCTCCAACTAGTACTTGAGGCTCAGCCGCAGTTGCTGGGGCAGGAGTGGATGATGGTAGCGTAAAGGACGGGGCTGGAGTTGTGTTAGCCGGTGCATTTGTAGGAGAAGGGGTAGTCGGTGTATTTGTAGGAGAAGGGGCTTTAGGTGTAGAAGCAGGGGGGGTTGGCTGTGGAGTCGGGGCTTGAGCAATTTCTTGCTTTGCAGGGGCAGCCTTCGCCAGCAAGGGATTTGACAGTAATGTGCTGGATGCGGCAATGGCTGTGAATACGAGCAAGTTTATACGCATAGAGTCTTCCAAACACCTACAGAATTTTAACGCGAAATAATTGATGAGCAAATGTAAACAGAAAATTTTTTAGACTAGTAGTAAATTACTATAACTTTCAATATCCCCATATTGCTAGAGACTTATTTTCTTGAAGCCAAGAAAGTATTGGTATTGCTAATTAATAGCGCCAATTTTTTAGTTTTATGTTGCTAATACACGCTTCATAACTTCTTGATAGGCTTCGGCAATATTACCAAGATCTTGACGAAAGCGGTCTTTGTCCATAATGCGATCTTTAGGATCGTTAATTGTTTTATCCCAGAGGCGACAGGTATCGGGACTGATTTCATCGGCTAGTAAGAGTTTGCCGCTAGCATTCACTCCAATTTCAACTTTAAAATCAACAAGTATTAAATTGCAGCGATCGAAAAATGCTTGCAAATGCTTATTTATGTCTAAAGCCAGTTGCTTAAGTTGAGCAACTTCTTCTGGTGTGGCTAGATCGAGCATGGCAACATGAGCGTCAGTAATCAAGGGATCGCCAAGATCGTCATTTTTGTAGAAAAATTCGACTAGAGGATGTTTGAGTGGCTGTCCTTGCGCTATTCCGAGACGTTTGCAAATACTGCCTGCGGCAATATTTCTGACCACAACTTCGATCGCCAAAATCTTGACGGCGGCAACTTGCATCTCGTTGGGTGAGATTTGTTTAATGAAGTGGGTAGCAATGCCTTGGGTTTCGAGATACTGAAATATATGCGAGGCGATCGCGCAGTTCATCTCCCCTTTGTTGGCGATCGTGCCTTTTTTTAGAGCGTTGAAGGCGGTTGCATCATCCTTGTATCGCGACAGCAAAATATTTGGATCGTCTGTCGTAAACAGAATTTTGGCTTTGCCTTCGTAGAGCTTTGTTCCACTCATGGATATATTGCGATTAGTAATTGCTTAATCATTCTATAGCAATTTAAAACCTAGAAATTTAGAAGGGGATATTCAACAAGACTGCTGGTTTATGTGGTTTGTAGGATTGCTTCGATCGCGGCAATAGCTAAAGGTCTAAACAGAAAAAATCCTTGACCATCCCCTTCTTCGCTCAGTAAATCTTGCAAATAATTTAACTGATCGAGATTTTCAATGCCTTCGGCAACAATGTGAGCATTGACACTCTGCGCCAAAGTTACGATCGCTTGAATGATCTCTGTACCATTAGTAGCTGAATTAATGTTATTTACAAAAGACCGATCGATCTTCAATCCATCGAAAGGAAACTTGTGTAAGTAGGCAAGGGAAGAATAGCCTGTACCGAAGTCATCAATGTAGATCTGAATACCTGCTTCCCGCATTTTGTTAAGTATACTTGCGGCAAAATCGGGGTTTTCCATGATCGAACTTTCGGTTAGTTCTATTTTGAGATGTTTAGGAGATAGTTCTGTCTGTTGGAGAATATCCAGACATTTTTCGAGTACATCATCCCTTGCAAGTTGTTTTGGAGAGAGATTAACACTGATCGTTAAATCCTTAGCTTTAGCGAAGCGTTGATGCCAAGACTTAAGCTGGAGACAAGCATTACGCATAATCCAATCGCCAATGGGCACGATTAGTCCTGTTTCTTCGGCAAGGGGAATAAAATAAACTGGTGATACTAAACCCCGTTCGGGATGCTGCCAGCGAATTAGTGCTTCTAATCCGACAATCTGCATATTCCGAAGTGAGACTATGGGTTGATAGTAGATTAAAAATTCTTGATGATCTCGCGCTTCAGAGTCTTGAGCGATCGCTACAGCTTTACGTAAATCTTTTTCGAGTTGTAGTCGCTTGATAACACGCTCTCGCATAGATACATCGAACACTTTGCTATAGGAGTTGCCAAGTTTTTTGGCGTAAAACATGGCTGTGTCAGCATCTCTTAATATGGTTTCAGGGGAGACCTCTTCGGCTGCGTCAAGATCGCGTATATTCTCAATTTGATGGAACTTAATCCCGATATTGGCGGAGATCTCTAGTTCATTACCTTGGATTAAAAAGGCTTTGTCTAGTTTTTTTTGAATGCAATCAGCTATATCGATCGCAGTTTGCTTGTTTTCTAAATTCTCTAGCACGATCGCAAACTCAGCACCACCAAAACGGGCAATTGAATCTGATTCAGAAACAGTACTTGTCAGACAATGGGCAACTTCAATTAATAGCAAATTGCCAATGGGATGTCCGAAGACATCATTGATGTTTTTAAATCGATCTAGATTGATCCATAAAACCGCTAGAAGATGTTTAAGATTGCGTCTTCCTATAGATAAATCTTCTGTAGATACATCTTTTTGATTGAGGAGGCTTTGCAACTTATCTTCGATAAAAGTACGATTATATAATCCTGTCAGGCGGTCATGAGTAGCTTCATATTGAATTTGAGCATCGGCAATGCGTAGCGATCGCTGCGTTTGAAAGCGCTCTTGTAAGGCGATCGCAAAACCTGTTAGGAGAAACATCAAAATTGGAATGGCGATCGCAATCCAATAATTAGCACTAAAAGCAACAAAGGCTGTTATTAGCCATATTCCAGATAGTACAAACGCACTAATGCTGGCAATCCATAAATTTCGTCTAGGGAGGATGAGACCGATAAATAGACTTCCGAATAAAGCTAAACTCCAAATATCACGATTTGGGACAACGGAAAGAGAACTATTTTGGAGGAGATTTTGTAAAAGCATGGCGTGTAAATGCACTCCACTTGCGGGCGGATTCCGATCGAATGGAGTTACCAAATTATCAATTCCCGATGCAGTGACCCCAACTAACACGATTTTATTGCGAAAGTTTGACGCGGGAATTTTTCCATCAATTACATCACAAAATGAGAAATGTGGAATATCTTTAACTCTCTTGATCCAGTTAATCCATAGAGGCTGATTTAAATCTGGTAGTGAAGTTATGGATTGAGTAGTAGTCTCATAGGTCTGCAAAATTGATACGCTCAAAGATGGGATATCTTGAATTTGCAAATCAACTTGACGCACAATACCATCAGCATCTTCACGTTTAAGGATATGCCCAAAGGCAACACTAGCACTACCAATCTCGGCGACAGGGTAAAGAGGCTTTCCCGTCTTATCCCAAGCCATTGCTAATACTACTCTTTGGTTCTGACCAATTGATTCGGCTAGTTGCTTATCTGTAGGGCTTGTTTCAGACCATAAAATGTCAAAGCCGATTACACTAGCTTCGGTTTTGTTAAGATTTTGTAAAAGTTGCACATAGCGATCGCGTGACCACGGAAATCTGCCAATTTCACTGATACTCGCATCATCAATGTCCACAATCACAATGCGATTATCCCAAGGGCGATCGCTGCGCCAATTAGTAAAACTGTTATAAGCCCAAAAGTCAATTGGTTGTAAAGCCCCAAAATGAACCATTGGAATTATGGTGATTATGGCAAATACAGTGGGCAAAGTGCGCCATAATAAACTACCTACTAAACTACCTAGTCGCGATCGTTTGTTGTCAGTACGAGGACGCGCAGGTACTCTAGAAAATAGTCGAGAAATAAGCTCAGAGAATCGGTATCTCATAGATTTGTACTTTTCCCTGAGGGGTTTCCACCTTTACATTCACTTTGAGACTAGAAGTTGCAGGCAGTTGTACAGAGAACTTTCCATTGCGATCTAAAGACTGCTCTAGACCATTTACTTTAACAGTATTAAATAAATTAGTGTAACCTACTAACGAAATTGCACGTTCGACACCTGATGATTGTTTATTAATTACATAGCGTAAACTTGCGTCATTTGAGATTGGTACTGGGGCAGATGGTGGTTCGCCTACAACTGTCAAATTTTGAAATCCACCTTTGACCATTTCTGTGTGGTTTTGGGCAGAGGTGGCGACATTACCTTCAAGCGTTGTAAGCAGCATATTGCCATTGGGTCTGGCGATGACGATAAATTTAGTGCCGCGTACACCGCTTATTCCCGCAGGAGTCTGAATATTGAGTTGAGAACCTCGATTTGTAAATTTACGAATCTGTAATCTTGCCTTTCCCCTTGGTACATACAAATTAGTAATTCGTCCGTTATCTGCGGCAATCCTAAAAGAATTAATTTTGATAGTCGTATTTTCTGCGACAAAGATTGTGCCAACCCCTGTATCTACGCTTAAGACTACCGAACTATCCGAGCCTGTAGAAATCTCATCACTGACAACCTGTAAGAGATCGCCTACCCTTGCGGGACGGCTTGTAGCATTATACAAATTTCGATATGTTGCCTTTCCAGTAATCTTCTCGACTTTTACCCATTGGTTAGTACGAACTTGAATTCCTCTTTGGGCTTCAGCTTTTTGAGATACTAAAGTAATGCCTGAGATATCAATTAGAATCCCTAAAACAGTAATTAAGATTAGGTTTGGTATTCTGTAACACTCTCGTTTTTGAAACATTTTAATATCTATAAAAAAACATAATCTTAATAATCTACCGTCAAGAGTTACGAATTAAGTATTTAAATCATATGTTAAACCTCATAAGTCATAGCTATAGCCAAGTAAGTTAAGACATAAACCCAGAAGAGAGTTGCGGCGCTTCGAGCCGCAACTCTCTTCTGGGTTTTGCTTTTGTCTGTCCTAACATAACTTGCTACTGCTATATATAAAACTTATCACCACCTAACCGATGGAGTTGTAATCTGCTGATTCTGCTAAAAACTCGCGTAATCGCCGTGATATCAATTCTCGACTGCCCATTCTCCGTCCCAGTTCTTTCTCTAACGCGCCAACTGGGGTTAGATTTTGGGGGGCACGCGGATCGCGAGTGGGATGCGATGCGTATTGCGGAATCAAATATGTACTTTGATCGGCGATCGCCTTGGCTCGATCGAGAGTAATACCACCATCAAGATCGATACGAATAATGCCATGGAGGTCGTGGTAGCCTAACTTTTTATAATTCAAATCTTTACTGCCCGAACGTAAATACCAACTAAGGTTGGAGCCGTGGGTATTAGAAATCCGAAAAATTGGTGTGCGTTCTCCCACTTTTAGCGATCGCAGGACTTGAGCATTTTCACCTTTGAGATATGCCTTACCCATTGTTTTCACATAGCCAATGGTGTCATAGGGCGTTTGATATACGCGATAGAGTAGTGGTCCGTCACGAACGATCAGCGTATTCTCTTGGATTAATTCTTTATTTAAAGAAAGTTCATTGGCAATTCGTAGCTCTTCATCAAGCATCGCACTCTGGACTATTTGTGACGGTGTATCAGCTTCATTATTACTACTCGTTAGACAGTAATCATATTTAAGTTCACCTCTACCACTCATCGGCGCTGGAACGATCGTGACAGGTGGATTTAAGTTTCCCCCGATCGCAATGATTCGCTTGATCTCAGCCGCAATACATTTAGCGCGGCTAATCTTTCTATCGACTAGTACTGCTCCGATCGCGATCGTGGCAAAAGCTCCATATAAGATCTCATCATCACGCCGACCATTACATAGAGCATCAATACGCATTCTTCCATCGATAAATAAGAGCTGATGTGGGAGTTCGGGTGCGATCGCTGGACGCATAGGTTGCCATTCACCATTCCCAACTTCAAACTCTGTATTTACCTTGTCACTGGTGGGAACCTCTTCAGGATTGATGCTGACTGGTGCATCATAGCCAATGCTCCAAGGTTCTAAGCGAATGTTGTATTCACTCCAAAAGGTGTCTGCGATTGGTTTGACCAGATTGCTAATCATACGGTTTTATTAGTTTGCGTATGTAATATCACATATAGCAAGCGTTCGTAAAGTTTTAGCGAGTTTATTCTAACAACTTAAAACTCATAAGAGAGTTGCGGCGCTTTGTGCCGCAACTCTCTTATGGATCAACTTTGGCTAGAGCTATAAATGAACGACGATCGCAAGCTCTTCCTCTTTATAGTGAGCTAAGTCAATAAACTTACCTTCTACAACTTGTCCATTAACAGTCATTTGTTTAACTGAACAATGATTTGTTACTGTTAGAGAGAGAAGCTTATTACGAAACTTACGTTTGGCGGTAAACCCAGACCATGCTGAAGGAATTTTGGGATCGATGATCATCCCTGTGAAAGTGGACTGGAATCCTAAGATGTAATCGATGCCAATGCGGAGCATCCAGACAGCAGTACCTGTGAGCCATGAATGGCTTGCCTGTCCTTGAGTTTCATGGTCAGGACTAGTCACATATTCGGGATAGACATAGGGTTCAGTTTCAAAGCGATCGCATTTTGCCTCAGTCGCCTGTGAGGAGTTAATCGGCATCATGCGGCGATAGATTTCCCAACCAAATTCGGTGTCACCATTAAGTAGAGAAGCCAGTACAAACCATGAAGAGGCATGATTAAAGACTGCACCATTTTCTTTCTTCCCAGGGACACAACGGCTAATTAAGCCAACTGTGTCGTCAATCTCAGTGAATGATGGCGCGACAATCTTCATTCCAAAGGGTGTAGCCAAATATTCACGGCTACTTGCCATTGCTTTATCAGCACGATCTTGGGGCGCAAGTTCGGAAATAACTGCCCATGATTGCGCGTTTAAGAAGATTTTGCCCTGAGTTGCTGCCGATACGCCGATCGGTTCGCCATTGTCACGGAAGGCTCGTAAATACCACTCACCGTCCCAACAAACATCATTAGTAACTTTACGCAGATGCTCGTAGAAGTTTTGGAATTTGTCGAGAGATGCGCGATCGCCTTGATGTTCGCAGACTGGTATGGACTTGTTCAACACGTAGCCCAAGAAAAAAGCGCCCCAAGTGGTTTCGCCTTTGCCCTGCGAGCCAACATGATCGAGGGTATCATTCCAATCTCCTGTGAAAATGCGCGGCATTCCTCTTTCGCCTGTATTGGCGATCGCAAAGTCCAGTGCTCTTACCAAATGCTCATAAACTGTCCCTGAAGTATCGTCATGGTAAGGAACCACTTCTTCTAAAATTGAAAAATCACCAGTTTCCTTGAGATATTCGACAATACCAAAGGGAATCCAAAGTGGTGTATCGGAATGGTTAGTACGTTCGCCTGTGTTCGTTAGTACAAAATAATTATGTAAAGTGGAACCATCCTTAAATTGGAAGTTCAGTGCCTTGATTAGCCTCTCCCGTACTCGTGCAGGATCGACCATCACTACACCGAGAATATCTTGGAAGCGATCGCGCATTCCCGTCCCAAACAGCAAACCACCGTGGTAATAGCCCGAATTTCGCGCCATATCAAAGGTGACAGCCGCCTGATATTGATTCCACACATTAATCATCGCGTTAAACGCTTCATCAGGAGTTTGCACCTGCACACAAGATAAATGTTGATCCCATTTTTGTTTAAGCTGCTCAAATTGGCGATCGACCACTTCTAGAATCTTGCCCCCCTTTACAAGGGGGGTAGGGGGGATCTCTTTTGGTGCAATCTCCAAAGTCACAGCAAAATCTACAGAACCATTCGCCGCCAAGCTAATCTTTGATTGCAAAGCCACCACAGGATCGCCTGCGGTGATTTCTGTATTCTGCATCACCCCTGTTTCCACGGCAACAGGATTTGCTTCCGATCGCCATCTGCCAATAAAAGTATCAAGGTTGCTATCGAAGCCAGAAATAGGAAGACTTTGTGAAAAATAAATTTGATACTTCCAATCAATATTTGGTTGTTTAACCGAAACCCCCTTATTCAAAACCCAATAGCGGCGAGTTGCGACCAAAGCTTGCAAGTCTTGATCGAAATGAATATCTGTAAAATGCTTGTCATTGGGTTGATTGATCTGATCGTTGAGGGCATTTCCCATCAATAGCTCTAGGAAAGAATAAACCTCTAAATCTCTTGCCTGCCCCGAAAGCTCCGTCAACTTCACCCGCCAAATTTCGGCATTGGTATCGGTGGGAACGAAGTAAGTAATTTCTCCACGAATCCCATTAATCTCGGTTGTGATTTTTGTATAGCCCTGACCATGCCGACATTCATAGAAGTCATAGGTTAAGTCAATAGTCGGAGCCCAACTCAGCGACCAATATTTCGCCGTTATAGCATCTTTGACCATCACATAACGACCTGGACGATCCCAAGGTAGACAGTTATAGCGCATTCGACTGATGCGGTTATCGCGTGGCGAATCCAAAAAGCTAAAGCCGCCGCCTGTATGAGAGATCAGCCCTGCATATTGGCTATTCCACATATAGTTAAACCAAGGGCGCGGGGTGCGCGGATTCGTAATCACAAATTCCCGATAATCTTCGGTGTAATAGCCGTATTGGTTTGCGATCGCCACAGTTTAAGTTGTTCCTTATTTGTATAATAATTAGTCTTTTTGGGGCTTAGCCACAAAAAACAATCACATTGCGACATTGATTATCTCAATTTTCAAGAACAGCTTCAAATAAAACTATGGCAAATACCATGATTTCTAAGTTGGCAGTTGGTTTGGCTTCATTTTCAAGACTCTAAATTTTCAGTGTCACAGGTGCTTACTCCCTACCCAGTGAATAATTAGGTGTGCGCGGCTTCGCCGCG
>CAIJEA010000605.1 GCA_903819605.1 uncultured cyanobacterium
AACGAAATGTAGGGGCAATTCATGAATTGCCCCTACGAAGAAATGCTGGTTTCAAGTCATTTTTGCGTAAGCCCTATAGTTTTTGATAAAAGTAATCCGCATCAAACCACAGCGTCAATATGTCTCAACAAATTGTCTATCGCATCCTCGATGCTAACCTCGATCGCGCCCGTGAAGCCATACGCACCATCGAAGAGTGGTGTCGTTTTGGATTAGAAGATGTTACCCTATGCGATCGCTGTAAACAGATGCGCCAAGAGCTAGCTCAATGGCACAAAGAAGAATTTCGTCGCGCTCGTAATACTCCTGATGACCCAGCTACAGGATTGAGTCATGCCAATGAAGTTAGGCGGACTGATGTTCAAGCAGTCCTCAGAGCCAATATGGGACGCTTACAAGAAGCTCTTAGGGTTTTAGAAGAGTATAGCAAAGTTGTCGATCCTAAGTTGGGCGAGGCAATGAAACAAATGCGCTATCAGGTCTATACGCTTGAGAGTCAGTTACTACACCATGAGACTACCAATATTGGACAAATTCGCCGCCAAAAATTGCGTTCGGCAAATTTGTATCTAGTCACGATGCCAGTCAATAATATCAGCGCAGTTGTGGAGTCGGCTTTGCAGGGTGGAGTCCAAATCGTCCAGTATCGCCACAAAGATGGTGAGGATGCGATGCATTTTGCGATTGCTCAACAACTTTGTGAAATTTGCCATCGTTACGATGCCCTATTTTTAGTAAACGATCGCATAGATATCGCGATCGCCGTGGGAGCAGATGGTGTCCATGTGGGGCAAACGGATTTACCTGTCTCGGCAGTGCGCCAAATTCTCAATGCTAATGGCGGCGATGCTTCGCAATACATCATCGGACAATCTACGACTAATCCTCAAGAATTAGAAATCGCGCTGAATAATCGAGTGGATTATGTCGGTGTTGGACCTGTCCATGCCACACCAACTAAACCCAACAAGGCAGCATCAGGCTATGAATATGTTAGCTATGCTTCCAAGCATATTGATATTCCGTGGTTTGCGATCGGGGGCATCGATGACAATAATCTAGGCGAGGCGATCGCCGCAGGTGCAAAACGGGTCGCTGTAGTCAGAGCCTTAATGAAAGCCGAACATCCTGATATGATTGCAAAAACAATGCGATCGCAGTTATTGCAATCTCTCTAAAGTTCCAGAGTTGAATTACTTTAAGGAACGAATATAGCAATGCCAGAGATAGCTAGGAAAAATTAAAACCTAAATAAATAGAGGCGGCGCGAAGCGCCCCCTCTATTTATAAGCACTAGATTGAAATCATAATTTAGTCCAGTGCCTCTTTAAAAATCAAGCTCAGAGAACGACGAACATATACCGACCAAGATTCTGAAGTAGGCTGAAAAAGCAAAGCATAAAGCATGATTCCACTCATCGTATCGAAGACTAAGCCAGAATCTAAGTTTTTTTGAACTTCACCTCTTGCTTTTGCCCGTTCTATTACTATGTCAAAAGCTTGTCGTCGAGGTTGTAAATATTTTGTCCAGTAAATCTGGGCAAATTCAGGATTGCTTGATGCACTGCTAATAATCATTGCAACGGTTTGCCGTCCGAGGGGGGTGAGCGTAATTTGGGCAGCATTCTTAATCAACGCATCAATATCACTCGCAAGTTTCCCACGATCGGGAATTACAACTTCTTCTCGCATACTCTCAATGGCATCAGCCACTAGTTCGGCTTTACTACTGTAGCGCCGATAGATAGTTGTTTTCCCTACGCCCGCCCGCGCCGCGATCGCCTCAATACTCATTACATCAAATCCAACCTCAGCTAATATTTCCAAAGTAGCTTTTAACATCGCCTGATGAGATTTAGCGCTTCGAGGTCTTCCTAAAGATTTTTTATCTTTTTTATCAACATCGTTCATGGATGTTATTATAATTTACGATACTATACCGTATCGTAATAAAGCTATGAGTCAACAATCGAGATACACAAATAAAAATAGTACTCAAACTCTTCGCGAAGGGTTGGTAGAATACTACGCACTTAATCCACATCTCACTCCTCCTAATTCTCAACCACCTGAATTTGCAAAAATCTTGCACGCTCATGATGTAGGTCACGTCATTTACGGTTGTGATACGGGTATGTATGACGAGTTGAAAATCTTGCCACTATTTTGGTGGACGAGTGAATGTACATTTCAAAAGTTCCGCGAGATGCGAAATACTCCTGCTGTTGATGTTATGTACGAAGATATGATTCGGGAAAAAGGAATACTCTGGCTCTATGGAGCAATTCTGAGAGTATTACCTCCACTTATTCCAGAGCTGGTTTCTATCTTTTTTAAGACGCGCGATCGACATAAAAGATTGCCATTTTTAGAATTCCATTCTTTACTAGATCGCTCTCTATTAGATATCCGTCAAGAGTTCGACTTATTAAAGTTCATCAAATAACTTCTTAGATGATTTCAGTAAGAATCGTCATAAAACTTAGCTACAAATTACTTTTAGCTCTCTATGTTGCTGAAATTAGATGATTTGCAATAATTTACTGTTGTAGTTTTAATTGTAAATTTGAAAAGTTTATTACAGAAAGGAAGAGAATACAAAAACTGACAAGAGCATATTATGAGGATCTATAAATCCGATTAGTAAGAGATAAAGGAGTTAATATAGTGGTACACAGACAACTCCAAGTGGGAAAAATATTTGTAGCTAATCTCATGCAGTCATAAAAGTAAACTGGGATTATTGTGAAGAAATATTGTGAAAAATATCTTTTACTTTAAAAATATTTATATTAAATATTTGGGTGAAATCTTGTAAAGATTTATGGGGCTTTGCGATCAATATTTATCTTTAACTATTTTTTAATTATCGATTAGCCCCTTACTGCTAAGCGAGATCTAGAATCTAATTCATGTCTTTTTCTATTCGGGGATCGCTCATCTGGTAATGATCCCAAATTTTTATGGGTATAATCGTTGCATAGTTTAGCTTACTTTCAAAAGTTATACTCTCCCCTAGTTATCTAAGTTCAAATTAAAAAATAGCTACATAATTTTACATTCAATTTTTTGGAACTATTTTTTAAAACCAACTTCAGTTACGTCTGTTAGGTGATTGTTTTCTCAAAAACAACTCGATACTGTAATAGGCTCATAACAACTACTAAATAAATGCTCCAAACAATGCATCGATTTTAATAACCTAACAATTTTAATCAATCTGCTTTTTGACGATTTTTATAAACACATCTTTAAATTTATCTATATAAGGATTTACCTACAATGATTGAATCTATTCGTTGCCCTAATTGTGGCTCGATCGCCGAACGTCACCACCTCTCGTATCTTGCTCAAATCAAGACTCAGTGCGAAGAATGTGACTATCTATTGATCACCTGTACTCGTAGTGGTCATGTGTTGGAATCCTATGCTCCAGGTTTGCGATCGCCTGTAAAGCCAATTTCAGCGAGGATCACACCACTTTCTTATTCGCATAACAATAATTCTCGACCTAGAGATATTAATGCAATGAGACTTTAGGTTGAGGTATGAGGCAGTCGGAATTTAGATGCAAGCACATACAATAGAAAAACGGCTCTCTCAGATCTGATTCACGAGCTAATCAAATTTGAGAGAGCCTAAAATTTGCCTAAAATCTGATTGAAATTTAATTGTTATTCACATAGAACTAACTAACACCGCTAAAGCCTCAAAAATGTAGGACTTTTGTAGAAGTAATTCGAGATCGTCGAGATCGCAGCATGTCTTTGTTACAGCAAAGACCCAGAAAACTTATCAATATAGCCGCACAAAAAAAGTTAAAATTCAAAAGCCTTGATTTATAGCCTACAAACAATGATTCAAAGCAAAATCGGAATTTGAAGCGTATCAAATCAACCAATCACCGATTACCAATAACCAACAACTGTTCATTAAGAAACTGAAACATGGCTCCAATCGCCAAACTACTGATTGCCAATCGAGGTGAAATTGCCCTCCGAATTATTCGGACTTGCGAAGAGCTAGGAATCCCGACCGTTGCTGTTTATTCCGATGTCGATCGCAACTCGTTGCATGTCCAACTGGCCCATGAAGCTGTCTGTATCGGTGACTCACCCAGCAGCAAAAGCTATTTAAATATCCCCAATATTATTTCGGCGGCGATCACCCACAATGCCACAGCCATTCACCCCGGCTATGGTTTTTTGTCGGAAAACGCTCGATTTGCAGAAATCTGTGCCGATCATAATTTAATGTTCGTGGGGCCAAGTCCTCACTCAATTCGCTCGATGGGGGACAAGTCCACTGCTAAAAAGACGATGCAAAAGGCAGGTGTACCTACTATTCCTGGTAGTGAAGGCTTGATCGAGTCGGAGGAGCAAGCGATTAAAATTGCCCATGAGATTGGCTATCCTGTGATGATCAAAGCAACCGCAGGCGGCGGCGGTCGGGGGATGCGCTTAGTTACCAATCCTGATGACTTACTACGATTGCTTCGTGCTGCCCAAGGTGAAGCTGAGGCTGCCTTTGGTAATGGTGGTGTCTATATCGAGAAAGTAATCGAGGAGCCGCGCCACATTGAGGTGCAAATCTTGGCGGATATGCATGGTCATGTAGTGCATTTGGGCGAAAGAGACTGCTCGATCCAACGTCGTCACCAAAAATTATTAGAAGAAGCACCAAGCAGTGCCGTTAATCCCAAATTGCGCGAAAGAATGGGTGATGCGGCGGTAAAAGCGGCTAAAGCTATTAACTATCTCGGTGTGGGTACGGTCGAGTTTTTGCTGGATAAATACGGCAAGTTTTATTTCATGGAAATGAATACTCGCATCCAAGTCGAGCATCCTGTAACGGAGATGATCACGGGCATTGACTTGATTGCCGAGCAGTTACGAGTTGCCCAAGGCGAGAAATTACGCTTCCAACAAAAGGAAATTGAGATTCGTGGTCATGCGATCGAATGTCGGATCAATGCTGAAGATCCCGATCACAATTTCCGTCCTAATCCTGGTCGCATTAGTGGCTATTTGCCTCCTGGTGGCCCTGGTGTTCGGATGGATTCCCATGTTTATACCGATTATGTGATTCCGCCTTATTACGATTCGCTGATTGCAAAGTTGATTGTCTGGGGTAGCGATCGCAATGCGGCGATTTTACGCATGAAGCGAGCTTTGCGTGAATGTGCGATTACAGGTGTACCAACGACAATTCCTTTTCATCAGAAGGTTTTAGATGATGAAGAATTTAGATTGGGGCACGTGTATACCAACTATGTGCCATTGCTACAAGCGAGACTAGCTGAAAAAGAATAAAGAAAGCACCCCGTCGGGGTGCTTTTTATTTATTAATGCAAAGTTTTGGGTGTAGTTGTGACGCTTTGGGATGGCTACACAGTGTTGATTGCTTAGGCTGAGCCGATGGCAAGTAGGGGCTGAAGGAATAAACCGTCATGGATACACCAATTTGGGTGCAGGTATTGACAATCAAGTTAACCCAGCGACGGGAAATCGCAATGTTAACTTTGTCATCATCATTGTTAGATTGTTTTTTGTTTGACATAATGGATAGCATAATTTTTATTTTTTGGGCGTTGTAGCTTCGGCACAGCGCTTTTTTGTCTAAAAAGCTCTTCTGTATCCTAAAATAAAAGTATATTCAATTATTGAATATACTGTCAAGTATAAACATTAGCGTTGTTTGCAAATGCATTGATGTAAGATACAGCTGTTTTTTAGATTAGTTGCTCTACATCATTTTTGTAAATGAAAATAAGCGGAATCCTTGCTACATAAGGCTTTTATGTAATCATCAAAAGTCTACAAAACGCTTGTTGT
>CAIJEA010000606.1 GCA_903819605.1 uncultured cyanobacterium
ACCACAACCAGCAATGAGTATCCATTAAAAGTTTCACCCTTCACATCCCTCAAATGCTGACAAAATATCTTCTGGTAAAGGATCGTTAAAATCTTCAGGTACGATAAAACGCCCCCGATCTATTCCTAAACTAGCCTTTCGATTAGCAGAAGTACAAAATGGAACTAGCTTGGCAATGGGAATACCTCGATTAGAGATTATTATCTCTTCTCCAAGTTCTATCCTTGACAAAAGACGGGAAAGATTAGTTTTAGCCTGATGAATATTAACGGTTTCCATATAAACATACTAGACTAAGTTTACAGACTAAGTTCAGTATAACTTGATAATTTTGTAAATATAAAATCGTTCGATATTCTGACGCGATCTCTTCAGAATCAGATCTATTAGGCAATAGATTGGGCAATGGAATATTTAAAATTATCATGCGATCGGGATTAAGCTTTTGTAAGGAGAGTGGAGAAGGTTGTTTAGGGTTGCGATCAGGCGGTGTTACGAAGTGCGATCGCAAGTTCTCAGAAATCATCCGTTCTAGTGGAAAAACAATACAAAAAAGCGATCGCACTAAAAAGAAACTAATTCTTAACTTCTTCTAACTAAAACTGAATTACCTTGAATTGTCGCGTCAAGAACGCAATATTTAGAGATTGATACATTTACTGAATTAATCCCGCAATCATATTAATGCTCATCGCGACAATTGCAGTATTAAAGAAAAAGGAGAGAATTCCATGTAATAAAGCTAATCGCCTCAGAGATTGCGAGGTAATTGGCACATCTGAAACTTGACTGGTCATACCAATAACAAAAGAAAAGTATAAAAAGTCCCAGTAGTCTGGCTCAATATCTTCGGGAAAGGCTAGTCCTCCAGCATATGAATTACTCTGGGTTTTATGGTCTTGATAGTATTCGTGAGCATAGTGCATTGCAAAAATAGTGTGGACGAGCAACCATGACCCAATAATTGTCAATCCAGCCAGAACCAAATGGGTAAGTACCACATTTAACTCCCCTCCTTTTGTTTCTCGCAGTGTAAAAGCGATGGCTAGAATACTAGCGCAGGCAGCAGCCGTAATTAAGCTCAAAATTACAAAGCGTCCTTCATCTTGACTTTGAGCGTTACGGCGCATTGTTTTTGGCGTTACTTTTACCATTAGGAACCAAGTTGAAGCTAAAAAACAGATCATTCCAGTATCCCAAACACAAAGCATCCGAGTAGATAAATTAAACCAAGATGGAAGTAGAACCGACACAACTAAGGCAAATATACAAGATAAAAATAGGCGAGAACGAATTCTCCATCGAGGGTGAAGTTTATGTTTGGCTGTAATTTCCTTAGATTCTTGAGGTAAAGTCATGGTTTCATTTAACGGTTATAGAAATACCTGCGAGACTGCTCGGCACTGGTCAGTTACATCATGATCGACGTATTTGCGTCTTTTTTATCGGCGTGAAATGGACGTTTCAGGAGCCATCCCCCATTACCTGACCAGTGCTCAAAATCACTATACACATACGCGATCGCTTAATTTTGAATTGGCAATTATATTTTTATGTTTTTTTCAATAATTTTTTCTCGTATAAAAGAAAATTATTCATGTAGAACAAAAAAAAGTGAAGTCTTTAAAATTAGTATTGCTGTTGACAGGGCAGGGCATGGAACTTTATGCACAGCTCCATGCCCTCAGTTCTTCAATTTTGATCGAGCTTCGCTAAGACGCTTAGGGGCTGCTCTCTATGATGGTCAAAAGCCTGTCTAACAACATTAAGAAGTTTCGGAGTGTATAGATTCCTAGCTCCAAGTACCCGAATATCAACTAATAACGTTAAACTAAGTGACTCTCTCAAGAGAGTCACTTAGTTTAACGTTATTACCTAATCCCCTAGTTGGTATTCGGGTGAAACTCGATTTTATGCGAAAATTTCATCTGTCAACTATAAGGATCTCAGGTTGACCTTTTAACGAACTTAACCTATTTACCTAGATGAGCGAAAATAGTATGTACGATCGCTTAATTACCTTAATGCCTTGGAGTCAATCAAAAGATCTAGGGAAAGCTTGTAATGAATCAATGTCACTTTTAAAAGATAACGACATCGGCGTAATTATTGACTATGACATGATGTGGACTACTACCAAATGGTATAACCAAATATTAGGCATCTTCAATCAAAATACTGATGCAGGACTTGTTACTGTAGTAACTAATAGAATTGGCAACTTCGATCAATTACCCAATGGCATTAATGAAAATCATCCTCTAACACGCTCCCATAATATTGCTGAACACCGAAAATTTGGCGATACCTTAGCAGAGCAGCTAGGCACATCTGTCATCGATACAACTAACTCGCAATACCAAATCAGTGGATTAGTTATTGCTGTTCCTAAGAAAGTTTGGAATAAAGCTGCATTTCCAGAAGGTAGCATGTTTGGCATGGATAATGAATATCATCGCCGCGTAAAAGATCAAGGATTTAAAATCCTAATCGCATCCGGGGTGTATTGTTACCATTGGTATCGTGGGGAGCAACTTGATCTTATCGAAGCTCGAAAAAAATCCTATACTTCAGAATAAATTACCTACTTCTAATAAACAGCTTCTTTAGGCTTCACCAAATTAATCGCTTTCAAGCCCGAAATTACACCCGTACCAATCACCGCACCTGATAAGCCCCGTATTGCATTTTCTACAGGGATAATTGGGATTAGGGCTTTCCAAATTGGTTCAGGCCAGTTGTAGAGATAATAGGTAAATGGAACTTGGCTAAGGTGAGCCAATCCACAAATCATCCAAGTACCACCAAATATCCCGATCGTTACTCTTACAAAATTTCTGCTACCAATCAAACGAGCAAATAATATCCGCGTTGGCAAAACGAATAGAACCACTGACGACCAATCGATAAAGGCTCCAAAAATAAAAGTATTTATCGGAATCCCATTTCGGACGATCGCCAAATATGCATAAGCCGAGAGTTCTAGAGCAAACAGAACCGTTAAACCTAAATACCAATATTTTCGTTTTGGATGTTCGCCCATTGCCCCTGCTGTAAAACTAGCGATCGCTGCTCCCCAAAGTGCGATCGCGGGAAATCCTCCTGTATAGGGCACAAGAATTGCACCGATTAAAGTACCAATGCCGCTTGCTAATGCTCCTGCTAAGGGTCCAAGCAACCAACCTAGTAGAGGATAAATGCTTTGACTAAGGGGAATAACCTTGCCTGAACCCAGCGCAATCGACAAAGGGACAAATGCTAAAACGGTGACAACTGAGGCGAGAACGATGATATAGGCGATCGGCGAACCATCGATCGCTGCACCACCCATCGTTTTAACGTCACGTTCTTCGCCTTCAGGGATTTGATTCTGGGTCATGTAATTTATTTATTCTCATGTTTTACGATATTAGGGTTTGTGTTGCAAGAGCATCAGCAACAGCGCTAAGCCGCCCAGTTTTCTGGACAAAATAAGGTGAAGCTAGCTACCATGAGCAGTCCGCTCCGCCTCTTCCGTATGCAACAATTGATCCACTCGGCTGGAAATAAAGCCTATGACCGTAGCAATTCTACGAATGAACATACCATTTGTGTGGGCAGAGACGATCGCCTAAATGCGCTCTTGTTCGGCTGCTTCAACTCGCGATGTTTCCATCTGTAAACGCACTGTCCACCGTTTCTCTTGCAAAACCTGCTGTACTAGCTGCTCTGGTTGTTTTATACAACTAAGTTTATTGGCAAGCTATTGTCTTTGTCCAGAAAACTGGACGGCTTAGCGTTGTTTCTGACGCTCTTGCTACGCAAACCACCATTTAATTACGATGGCGAATTTTACCGAGTCAAGAATGCTTTCTCAGCTACAATATGATCAGTTTCTTCCTTTCTTTCACCTCCCCAATTCAGCTATTGAGCCAATATCTATATA
>CAIJEA010000607.1 GCA_903819605.1 uncultured cyanobacterium
AGAAGATTGAACTGTTGAAATACAAAACCGATGCGGCGATTGCGGATATATGCTAGTTCATCATCGTTATAGGTCGTTAGCTCACGATCTTCGAGATAATATTTACCCGATGAAGGGCGATCGAGGCAGCCGATAATATTCATCAGCGTTGATTTACCTGAACCTGACATGCCCATAATTGCTGCATATTCTCCAGATTGAATATCTAGATCAATGCCTTTGAGAACGGGCACATTAACTTCGCCAAGACGATAAGCTTTACGGATATTTTCTAAACGAATCATAATATTGCTCTCTAATGTCAGGGGCGACTTTTTTAGTCACTTCTGAGCGCTTGAATGGGATCTAACTTCGCGGCACTGCGAGCAGGGATCGCACCTGCCAATAGTCCCACAATCATCGATAAACCGAAACCTGCTGCCACTGCCCAGATTGAGACTAAAAAGGGAAATTGAAAAATTGTTGCCGAACCATAGGCGATCGCCACGCCCAGCGCGATGCCAACAACACCGCCTAGCCCAGACACGAGAATTGCCTCTGTTAGAAACTGGTTGAGAATCGCCGATCGCGTTGCTCCTAATGCTTTGCGGACACCGATTTCACGGGTGCGTTCCACTACTGAAACCAGCATGATATTAGCAATGCCAATCCCACCCACGATTAGCGATATAGCCGCGATCGCGCCCACCATTAACGTCAGTAACCCGACAATACTGGTAAAAGCACTGACAATATCAGTCTGGTTGACAATCCGAAAATCATCAGGCTGTGGCGGAAAAATTTTATGGCGCAATCTTAAAAGGTTTGTTAATTGGAATTGAGCCGCTTCAATTTCTGATTCATCTAAGGCTTGCACCCAAAATCCACTGACCGAAATGCCTTGTAAAGCGTTATTTCCGACCTGTCGTGCTGACATGTTTTTGATGGGAATATATACGCGATCGTCTTGGTCGAAGCCACCTGAAGCGCCTTTCGATTCCATAATCCCAATTACTTGGTACTGTTCTCCTTGAATGCGAATCCTTTCTCCAATAGCATTGCTGCTCCCAAATAGATCGGATCGAACCTTCGAGCCAAGAACGACAACGGATTTAGCATTATTCACATCTTCCTGTTCAAGATATCTTCCTTCGGTTGGGAAGGTGTTGCGAATTGGGGAATAGTTGACATCTGTGCCGATTACCGTTGTGGATGTATTCTGATTGCCGTAGGAAACCTGCTTAGTCCGCTGTAAATAGGCAGATACCAACTTTACGGAAGGCGCTTTGGCTACCGCCTGAGCATCTTCCAAGGTCAAAGTAGAGGCTGAGCCGCCGCCCTGACTAATACCACCTGTACGTGCAGAACCAGTCAGGACATTAATTGAATTTGTGCCAAGGGCTTGAAGTTGGGTTTCTGTAGACTTTTGGATGCCTTGCCCAATGGATGTGATCGCAATTACTGCTGCTATGCCAATGACTACGCCTAGCATGGTTAATGCAGTGCGTAGACGATTATTCCACAAAGATTCTGCTGCCATGGTCAGAATCTCGGAAAAAGGAACCTTAGCTACTTGTATACGTGGTTTTGGCGAATTTATGACAGGGGGCTTTGCTAGGGGCTTAGATTTTTGCATAGATTTCTCTAACCACGTTGACGCTGTGGCGAAGGCGACAATCCAGGAATGCCACTGGGACTAGTCTTCGGACGCGATCCTTCAGGAAAAGAAACAAAGATTTTCTCATTACCAGTCAAACCTGATTTAATTTCAGTTTTATCGTTAACAGTGATACCTGTTTCAATGCTTGTAAATACAGGTGTTTCGCTTTGATCTGTCTTAACGTATACTCCTGTACCGCCTTGTTGGCGAACGATCGCCACAGTTGGAACGACCAGCACATCTTTTAGCTGACCAGCCTTGAAGTCTAAGCTTGCATTCATGCCCGATCGCAAAAGTTGCTTGTCTTTTGAAGTAATTTCTGCCTTGACTTCAAAACTGGTGACATTTTGGTTGACGATCGCCTGTGGAGAGATGGATACGACACGACCACTAAACTTTTTATCAGGATAGGCATCAACTTGGATAGTTACCTCTTGACCGACAGCAATCTGAGCTATATTTGCTTCAGCAACATTTGCCACAACTTGATTATTGCTAGCAAGCGCCAAAATTGAAGAAGCAGTTGCCGAACTAACTGCACTTCCTGAAGTTGTAGGTGTCACAAATGCTCCTGGATCGGCATATTTTCGGACTACGACTCCATCAAAGGGAGCGCGAATAATCGTATCTTCTAATTGAGCTTGCACGCTTTGCAGCGATCCTGCTGCCGCTACAACTTCTGCCCGTGCGCGATCGATTTCTTCAGGGCGCGATCCCGCTTTCTGCAATGATAACGCTTCTTTAGCTTGAGTTACTTTGGCAAGATTCGCTTCCATTGTCGTCCTTGCTGCATCAAGATCTCTTGAGGCGATCGCCCCTTCTTGGAAAAGCTGTTGATTTTGGCGAAATACGATCTGTGACTGTTCCAAAGTCGCTTGGGCACTGGTTAAATTTGCTTGAGCTTGGGCGATATCCTGAGTACGATTACCTGCTACTAAGAGTTCGAGGCTGGCTTGAGCAGCAGCAAGTTGTCCGTCGGCTTGGGTAACTTGCCCTAGAGTATTTGACTCGTCCATATAGGCGAGAATTTGCCCTGTTTTTACAGTTTCACCTTCTTTAACTAAAAGACTTTTGAGTCTACCTGAGCTTTTCGGACTGACGTTAATTGACTTTTCGGGCTGAATCGTACCATTGGCTGTGATTATGATCGGCAAATCTATGCGTTTAATCGATATAATGCGATCGCGTTTACGGTTACCTTGATTATTTGCTGGTGCAGTTAGTTGGGTATAGGCATAGTAACTACTGCCGCCAACTAGTATAAGAATTAAAATAACGGCAATACGCCATCCCCCAATTCCCATAAATTTTTTCTTTGGGCGATCTAGCTCATTGCGAAAGTCGGATAGTTCTTCAGGACTATTTACTTCCTTGGGTTCTAGCTGCTTTTCACTTTGCATAACAATCACATCAATGGTTAATCACTTTAGACTCTTATACATGATAAAACATTCACATATTTGAAGACATACTCCCTTCCCAGTGAATAATTAGTGGTGCGTGGCTTCGCCGCGTACCACTAATTATTCACTTTATAACGCCTATTATTTTGGTGGGAAGGGAGTAAGTAGCTAAGCTTAAGAAACCTAAATTTAGGATCTTGTGCTGTACTCTACGCAGCAAGCCTTAGTTTTGGTTTTTAACTATGCTGAGACACTCACTAGGACATATTGTCGCTAAAATAATTGCGGTAGGTAGCTATCTCTTAAATTATCACGACAGATTTACGAATACATGATTACTGGAATTTGTGGCTTGTTGTTTTGCAGTTTTGGCATAACTACCTATTCTCAAGAAGTTTCCTATGCAAAATAAGTCTGCTCGTTATTATGCATTTCTCTCGATTGGAGCCGCAGTGCTGACGATTGGGTTGAAATTAGGTGCTTATCTTCTAACTAACTCTGTTGGATTTCTATCCGATGCACTTGAGTCGGGAGTCAATTTAGTAGCGGCAATATTTGCTGTATGGGCGTTAACCTATGCTGCCAAGCCCCCAGATGAAGAACATGCCTTCGGACATTCTAAAGCTGAATATTTTTCTAGTGGATTTGAAGGAGCATTAATTCTATTTGCCGCGATTAGCATTGCGATCGCGGCATTCCCAAGATTATTGCATCCGCAGCCGTTGGAGCAAATTGGTCTAGGGCTGGTTCTTTCTGTGGTAGCTTCAGCTATAAATGGAGGGCTTGCGCTAGTATTACTCAAAGCTGGAAAACGCCTACACTCAATCACTTTGCGTGCTGATGCCCATCATTTACTGACAGATGTATGGACTTCTGTAGGTGTAATATTAGGAGTCTTGCTAGTTTCTGTGACAGGTTGGTTGGTTCTCGATCCTTTAATTGCCATACTAGTCGCTGTAAATATTATTTGGACTGGAGGAAAGCTAATTCAAGAAAGCGGATCGGCGCTTTTGGATGCTTCCATTCCGTTGGAAGAAAGAATGATGATCAATGAGATTCTATCTCCTTATGATCGCCAAAAGATCCAGTTCCACGCCATCCGTACTAGAATTGCGGGAGCAAGAAGATTTGTATCATTTCATGTGCTTGTTCCTGGAGCATGGACAGTGCAACAGGGGCACGATCTATGTGAAGAGATTGAGTCAGCGATATGTGCATCTCTTCCCAATATAAATGTTTTTACTCATTTGGAACCCCTAGAAGATCCTAAATCTTGGACGGATCAGGAGCTATAGCCAAAAAACAAAGGGGAGCGAAACGCTCCCCTTTGTTTTTTGGCTATAGCTGATTTGTGGCAAATGTATCAC
>CAIJEA010000608.1 GCA_903819605.1 uncultured cyanobacterium
GATCTCAATCTTTCAAAAGCATTACGAATGCTGGTTTCCTTCTTCGAGCCACCATAGCGAATGATTTTTTCAACCTCTGCTTGGTACTGAGTAACCAGCAATCTCGACATATAGTGACTCCCAAATGACGACAAACTTAAAATCTAGGTTTTGATAATCTCATGATTTTATCATTTCTAAAATATTATCTCGTTTTTAATAGACTCGCGATCGCCATAAGTTTCTGAGTAACAGTCTGAACTAACGCGATCGCCAACAATTAATACAAACACTTACTCTATGTTTTTTGTATTAATCATTAAAATTGCTTATGTATATCGACTCTACGCCCTATCCATACCCCTACAACGGCGATCTTAGACCAGACAATACGGCTCTAATCATCATTGACATGCAGACTGATTTCTGCGGAGTCGGTGGCTACGTGGACAAAATGGGCTATGACTTGTCGCTCACCAGAGCACCCATCGAGCCAATCAAAAAAGTCTTGACCCTTTTTCGCGAAAAAGGCTTTTTGATTATTCATACTCGTGAAGGACATCGCCCCGATTTGTCAGATTTACCTCAAAATAAGCGCTGGCGATCCCAAAGAATTGGTGCAGGAATCGGCGATGAAGGGCCTTGCGGCAAAATCTTAGTGCGTGGTGAAAAGGGTTGGGACATCATTCCAGAGCTTTACCCAATAGAGGGTGAACCGATTATCGACAAACCTGGAAAAGGCTCATTTTATGCCACCGATCTCGATCTGATCTTGAACCGTAATGGCATTAAAAATATTATTTTGTCAGGGATTACCACCGATGTTTGCGTACACACAACCATGCGCGATGCCAACGATCGCGGCTATGAGTGTTTGATGCTATCAGATTGCACAGGTGCGACTGATTATGGCAATCACCTTGCGGCGCTAAAAATGATCGAAATGCAAGGTGGCGTGTTTGGTGCAGTCAGTGATTCTGAAACATTGACTACAGCAATCAAGCAAAGTTTCTAGTTGAATTATAAAAATGTGCTAAGTGAGTGCTAAGTGTACGCCGCTATGGAAAAACCGATGCCTGACGATCTCGAAAGCGATCTTGCTGCTAATCTGGTCGAAGAAGAATCTATGAAAGAGTCGATACCATCCTTGACTATTCCATCTAGTGTTTCCGCTGATACCCTGCGATCGCATCTACCCCCAGAACTAGAACTAATCAATGTCTCTAAGAAATTTGGTTCTTTTGTCGCAGTTGATAATGTCTCGCTCAAACTTGCCCCAGGCACTTTTCATGCACTGCTCGGTGAAAATGGCGCAGGTAAAAGTACTTTAGTCAAATGCATTATGGGTTTTCATGCGGCAACCCACGGTGATATTTTGATCAATAAACAATCTCGTGAAATTAATAGTCCCCGCGATGCCTATCAATACGGTATCGGCATGGTTTATCAACATTTCACAGTTGTACCCGCGATGACCGTTGCTGAAAATCTTTTGCTGGTGCGTCCTGATACTCCAAAGGTAATTAATTGGAAAGACGAATACGAAAAGCTAGAAGCTTTTATGGCATCGGCTCCTTTCAAAATTGACTTGTATTCACCAATTTCACAACTGGCGGCTGGTCAAAAACAAAAGCTGGAAATTCTCAAGCAACTTTATCTCAAAAGTCGTATTCTCATTCTTGACGAGCCAACTTCAGTCTTAACGCCTCAGGAAGCCGATGAAGTCTTGGGGCTTTTGCGTGAAGAAGTCACCGCAGGTCGTCTGAGTGTCTTGATGATTAGCCACAAATTCCGTGAGATTACTGCTTTTGCCGATGATGTTACGGTATTGCGTAAGGGTAAATTTGCAGGAACAGGTTCTACTAAAGAGCTATCGGTTTCAGATATGGCGGCGATGATGTTAGGTGAGGCTAAGGAAGCCCGTCAAGTTTCTAAAACAGAAGTTGCGACTGATAATCTGGTTCTCGACGCACGCAATATTCATGCTGATAAAGATAATGGATTGGAAGCAGTTGCAGGTGTCGATCTCAAAATCAAGAGTGGCGAAATTGTTGGTATTGCAGGTGTCTCAGGCAATGGTCAAAGGGAACTAGTGGAAGTTCTCGCTGGACAAAGAATTGCTACTGCTGGTGAGATTTTTGTTAATGGCGATCGCTACTATGCAACCCGTAAGGAAATGTATAGCCATCAGGTGTTTTCACTACCAGAAGAACCTCTACGTAATGCTTGTGTTCCCCACATGAGTGTTGCCGAAAATTTGGCTTTAAGAACCTTCGATCGTCCACCTCAAGCGAAAGGTGGAATTTTATTGCTATTCAAGGCAATTCGTGAAACTGCCAAGAATCTAATCAAGGTCTTCTCGATCAAAACACCTTCACCTGAAACTCCAGTTGGTAATCTTTCTGGAGGCAACGTGCAAAGGACTGTGCTGGCGAGAGAGCTGTCTGCTGAACAAATCAAGCTACTGATTGTCGCCAATCCTGTTTTCGGTCTAGACTTTGCGGCAGTTGAGTATATTCACAATCAAATTGTAGAAGCTCGCAATCGTGGTGTAGCCGTTCTCTTGGTGAGTGAAGATCTTGATGAGATTTTGACCCTCAGCGATCGCGTCCTAGTCATCAGTGATGGTAAGTTTGTCTATGAAAGTGCGAGTGCTGATGTCGATCTCGCTGCGATCGGACAGAAAATGGCAGGGCATTAAATAAGATTTTGTGGTTTTGAATTACCTATGGCAAATTCAAAACCGCTATATTAAATAAAAATGATGGTTATCAATCAACAAGTTCGGATTTTCCCTGAATTACTTACCCGCTCTAATTATGACGATCTACCTTGGGAACCATTTCGTAAAGGAGTAGAAATCTATCATTTATATCAAGATGATACAGGCGCAAGTGCCGCCATGCTTCGCTATGAGGTAGGGGCTAAAGTTCCTCATCATTCCCATTCAGGTTACGAACATATTTTTGTACTGTCAGGTTCTCAATCAGACGTTAATGGTAAATACACTAAAGGTTCTTTAATTATCAATCCTCCTGATACTAGCCATCAAGTTTCTAGTGAGGAAGGTTGCGTCGTGTTAATTGTTTGGCAAAAGCCTGTGATTATTGCTGGTGAATAATTTATAACGCTATGAAAAGCAGAGTTTGCTTTTCATAGCTCCATTTTAAGGATTTAAGGAGAAACTTATGTCTGCGATCGCTGCTCAGCCCTACGAATACGAGCTACCAACTGATAGCAAGGTTGCTCTCGTGATTATTGATATGCAACGTGATTTTTTAGAACATGGCGGATTTGGCGAGGCTCTTGGCAATGATGTCACCCAACTCCAAAGCATTGTGCCAACGGTCAAACGGCTTTTAGAAACTTTCCGATCGCTAAATTTTCCAGTCATTCATACAATTGAGGCGCACTCACCCGATCTATCCGATTGTCCTCCCTCTAAGCTCAATCGTGGCAAAGGCGATCATCTCAAAATTGGCGATCGAGGCTCGATGGGCAGAATCTTAATCGCTGGTGAAGATGGGAATAATCCTATTCCCGAACTTACACCTTTAGAGAATGAAATCGTGATCGTTAAGCCTGGTAAAGGTGCTTTTTGTCGGACAAATTTAGAAGAGATTTTGCAAAAGGAAAATATTACTCATCTTTTATTTACAGGCGTAACTACTGAAGTCTGTGTCCAAACAACTATGCGGGAAGCCAACGATCGCGGTTATGAATGCCTTCTAATTGAAGATGGAACTGCTAGTTATTTTCCAGAATTCAAGTCGTCAACAATTGAAATGCTACGCGCTCAAGGCGGCATTATTGGCTGGACTGCCAATGCTGATGCAGTGATTGAGGCGCTCGTTCCCAAGGCAATGGCGATCGCTTAGATCTTTTTGTCTCATATAAAACTCAAAAGAGAAATGCGGTGCATTTCTCTTTTGAGTTTTATATATTCACTAACGTAGCGCGTTATATATCGTAGTAAATTGCTTGCACATATACTTGTTGCACAAGTACAGATAGCTGCTAAAAATCATGGAATATCATGGAACCAATTGAAAGTAATCAAGTTGGTAATGCCCGTGGTTGGTTAATCGGCGAACTTAGTCGTCTAGCCGAGATTCCTATACAAACTATTCGCTACTACGAACGTCTGGAATTATTACTCAAGCCAAAACGAACGCAGCAAGGTTATAGACTCTATTCTACTGATGCCCTAGAACGCCTGTTATTCATTCAGGGAATCAAAGCGTTTGGACTTTCTCTTGATGAGATCAAACAAATGCTTGATTTGCAAGCTGCCCATACTATTCCCTATGCGACCTTCAAACTAATGGTACAGCAGAAAATCGAGAATCTGGATTTGCAGATTCAGGAGTTAATGACCCAACGACAAGCCATTTCCCAACGTCTAGATCTGATTGCCGAATCTTTACCCGATCGTGACATTCCCAATTTAGAACTTACCGAAAATCCTCTACTTAATTTGATCAGTACATCTAATTCAATAGATTTTGAGAAGACTCAGTGCGATCGCCATCTGTTTGGAGATCGGAGTCAAGAAGTTTTATATATGTACTCTGTTGGGAAGCGCAACTTTGCACTGATCAATTTAATCAGTGCAAAACTAAATGGGGCAAATTTGAGTTTTGCAGATTTTACTAATGCGAAACTGATGTTGGCACATATGTGTGAGGTGTCTATGGTAGAAACAAAATTTGTCGGTGCAAATCTCGCGGGAGCATTGATGAATGAAGCTTGTTTACAAAAAGCAGATTTTACCGATGCATTATTAATCGGCGCTGATCTTAGTGGTGCAGATTTAGAAGAGGCAAATTTTACCGCAGCAAATTTAGGGGGCGTGAACTTTACAGGTGCAAATTTAAGAGGGGTGAATTTTAGCGAGGCTATTGTGATAGGAGCAGATTTTACTGATACCGATATTCCACAGTAATATAATCCCTTCCCACCAAAAAAATAGGCATTATAAAGTGAATAATTAGGCGTGCGCGGCTTCGCCGC
>CAIJEA010000609.1 GCA_903819605.1 uncultured cyanobacterium
ATACCCTTGTTACCATGGCGACCCGCCATCTTGTCACCGACTTGGATCTTGCGCTTTTGGGCAACATAAACACGGACAACCATGTTTGCTCCAGGGGGCAACTCATCGCCTTGTTCGCGAGTAAATACGCGCACATCAACAACACGACCTTTTTCCCCATTAGGGACACGCAAGGAGTTATCTCTTACATCACGAGCTTTTTCACCGAAGATTGCTCTTAACAGCTTTTCTTCAGGAGGTTGATCGGATTCACCTTTGGGCGTGACTTTACCGACGAGTATCTCTCCAGAACTTACCCAAGCTCCGATGCGGATAATGCCCTGCTCATCAAGGTTACGAAGGGAGTCTTCGCCAACGTTAGGAATTTCACGAGTGATGTCTTCTGGTCCTAACTTAGTTTGCCGAGCCTCAATTTCGTATTTTTCAACGTGAATTGAAGTATAGACATCATCAATTACTAAACGCTCGTTAATCAGAATTGCATCTTCATAGTTGTAGCCTTCCCAAGGCATATAGGCAACGAGAATATTCTGACCGAGAGCAATTTCGCCGCCTTCGGTAGCTGAGCCATCGGCAAGAACTTGTCCTGCAACGACAGTATCGCCAACCCACACAAGTGGACGTTGATTTAAGCAAGTATCTTGATTCGATCGCTGATACTTTTGCAAGCGATAGATACTCTCTAAGCCAGTGTTATCCGCTCTGACGCGAATTTCATCAGCAGATACATAGGAGACTTCACCAGTGACCCTTGATATGATTACCATACCTGAGTCTCTTGCGGCTTGAGCTTCTAGACCAGTACCAACTAGAGGTCGTTCGGGACGGAGTAGGGGAACCGCTTGACGTTGCATGTTCGATCCCATGAGGGCACGGTTTGCGTCATCATGCTCAAGAAAAGGAATCAATGATGTAGCTACAGAGATAATCTGTACAGGGGAAACAGCTACATAATCAATTTCTTCAGGAGTAGCAGTACCCCATTCTTGGCGATAGCGAATCGGGACGATTTCACTAAAGATATAGCCTTCATCATTGGTGGCTACGTCACCAGGTGCTACGCGGAACTCGTCTTCCTCATCGGCTGTCATGTAGACAGGTTCTTCGTTTTTACGCACCCGACCATTTTCGACTGCGTAATAAGGGGTTTCAATGAATCCGTATTGGTTAACGCGGGCATGGGTTGCCAAGGAACCGATCAGACCTGCGTTAGGACCTTCAGGAGTTTCAATTGGGCAAATGCGACCGTAATGACTAGGATGAATATCCCGAACTGCAAAGCCAGCGCGTTCGCGAGTCAGACCACCCGGTCCAAGGGCGCTGAGACGACGTTTGTGGGTTAGCTCCGCGAGAGGATTGGTTTGATCCATGAACTGGGATAGTTGGCTGGAACCAAAGAACTCTTTAATTGCTGCTACTAATGGTTTAGGGTTAACCAAGGATGCTGGGGTGAGAGCATCAACATCAGAAACAGTCATCCGTTCACGAATGATTCTTTCTAGACGGTTTAGCCCAACACGAACTTGGTTTTGCAGCAATTCACCAACAGAGCGTACACGGCGGTTGCCTAAGTGATCGATGTCATCGATTTCACCGATATCAAACTTCAAGTTAATTAAGTAGTTGATCGCGGTGAGAATATCTTTCTCGGTTAATACTCGCATCGTGTCAGGAGTATTCAAGCGCAATTTCTTGTTAAGCTTATAACGTCCAACCTTTCCGAGGTCGTAACGTTTTGGATCGAAAAAGCGCGATCGCAGCAGTTCACGACCACCAGACTCAGTTGGCGGCTCACCTGGACGCAGCTTACGATATAGCTCTTTGAGTGCTTCGTCTTCGTCGAATTGACCTTCTTTATCAATAGTTTTTTGGAAATACTCACGATGGGTGAGCGCATCCAAAATTTCGGCATCGCTCAAGCCGATCGCTTTGAGCAATACCTGTGCGGAAAGCTTCCGCGTTTTGTCAATACGTACCCAGACTAGATCGTTCTTGTCTGTTTCAAACTTTAGCCAAGCGCCTCGGTTAGGAATCAGGCTGGCGTTATAGGTACGACGACCATTTTTATCAATTTCTTGTTTATAATAAACTCCAGGGCTACGGACAATCTGATTAACGATGACTCGCTCAGCCCCGTTGATTATAAATGTTCCGCGATCTGTCATCAGTGGCAGATCGCCGATAAAAACTTCTTGCTCTTTTATTTCTCCTGTTTCTTTGTTAATAAGCCGCGTGGGAACGTACATTTGTACGGCATAGGTGGCATCCCGACGTTTAGACTCATCAACACTATATTTTGGGCGCTTGAGTTTATAATCTTTGGCAATAAAATGGAGTTCCATTTTGCCCGTATAATCTGTAATCGGCGAGAAACTCTCAAGCTCTTCAATAAGTCCTTCTTCTAGGAACCATCGAAAACTCTCCCGCTGGATTTCTACAAGATCTGGTAGAACGAAGGCAGGAGTAACAAGAGTAGACTTATTCATGCACTAATGACTGCAGTTTTAGTGGGCGGAGTATATGTATAGTTTTGATTCTAGACATAAGCACATAACTCTAGCGCAGATGTACTTTGAATGTCAAGGTTTTTTTGTATTTTGCTTAAAGTCTTAAAAACTGATTTTTGCCTAAAATGAAATAGCAAATTGCGATCGCTTCCCTCTAGAAAACAAATGCGATCGCCCAAAACTAAACAGACAAGCAGCATAAACTTTTGAAGCAACTGCTAAATCAGGTTTTACAATTTACTCTATTGGGGATGGCTTCTTGCTAAACTGACAAAATATCTGCCCATCATCGCATCACCCATGACCTGCCCAGTTCCCAAAGATCAACAACCACTTAATGAATATGTCGAGCTTAAGGAAGCTTTCTTTTATCGTTGGGCAAAACTAGCGCGATCGCAATATTTGAAAGTTTTGTTTCTGATGTGGCTTGGGTTTACAGTTGTTTTTTCGCCCGTTGCCATGAGCATTCAGTCACCAAGTCGTCATTTGTGGCAATTTATTTGTGTAGCGAGTATTGGTGGAGCGCTAGGGCTAGTTTTACCAGTGTTGCTCTTGCTGTCGGGATGGAGCCATGTCAAGCAACGCCTTGATAGCGCCAAGATTTTTTACGAAGAGTCTGGCTGGTATGACGGACAAACATGGGAAAAACCAGAAGCTGACTTAGCTAAGGATCGTCTGCTCGTAACCTATGAAATTAGACCTGTTCTAAATAGGTTACAAAAAACCCTTCTAGGAATTATTGGTTTTCTAGCGATTAGCTTTGGTGCTTTAAATATTCTTAATTAAACCTAACCAATAAAAGAAGAACGGTATGTACCCTTCTTTTATTTTGCAATTACGCCCTGTAGGGTGAAGCAATTTTTGTAATCTAAGGCTTAATATATGTTTACATATAAATAATAATGTAAAGCAAAACCGCAATAAAGCTTTCTAGATCGCATTTAGTAAATTTTTTAGCTTGATAGCAATCGAGGTAAGGGAATATGACAGTTTTAGACCAATATTTTGAACTTTCAGATCGCGCTAATGAAGACGAAAAGGCATTTAACCAATTAGTAGAACTATTTGCCGAAGAAGCTGAAGTTCAACCTGCGGGGGCACGTAAAGTAGTTGGCAAAGACGCGATCGCGCAACTGTACCGCAAATTTTTTACCACCTATTCAGGTATGCAGCGTGTTTGGACGACCAGAAGGACAGAGAATGGACTAGAAGCTATCTGGGCAATCGCTGGCAAACGTGATAGTGGTGAACTATTCGCGATGCAAGGCAGGCATATTGCCGAGATCGATGCCCAAGGCAAAATCTACGCCTTAGAAGTACATGTCTCCAAAGCCAGTTAATCAATCTCCTGAAGAGTTTCTTGCCAGCTTCGATAAGTTTGGCATTCATTTGGGGTTAGAGCGCATCCAACAACTTCTCAAGGACTTGGGCAGTCCCCATCAACTGTTTCCCGTAGTTCATATTGCAGGCACAAATGGAAAAGGTTCCGTTTGTGCCTTTTTATTGTCAATTTTACAGACAGCAGGCTATCGAGTTGGGCGTTATACTTCTCCACATCTACTAGATTGGCGCGAACGGATTACGATTAATGGCGAATGGATTAGTAATGAGAACTTGCTGACAGCTTTACAAGAAGTAGAAGCAGCGATCGTGCCAGAATTTTCACCTACTCAATTTGAAGTGATTACGGCGGCGATGTTGTGGTATTTCGCGAAACAAGAAGTTGATATCGCAATTCTCGAAACAGGATTGGGCGGCAGATTAGATGCGACAAATGTATGCGATCGCCCGTTAGTTTGCGCGATTACATCCATTGGCTTAGATCATTGCCAGCAATTAGGAAATACCTTAGGAGCGATCGCTTCTGAAAAAGCAGGAATTATTAAGCCTAAATGTCCTGTAGTCATTGCCGAAAATGCTCCTGAAGCGATCGCTGCTTTGCAAGCAAAAGCAACAGAATGCGATGCACCGATAACTTGGGTCAATGCGGCTACTCGTACAGCCATAGGTGCAATTTGGCAAGGTTTTGATTATCCTTTGCCGTTATTGGGTAATCATCAGCTAATTAATTCCGCGATCGCGATCGCGACAATTCAATCTTTGAGAACCCAAGGTTGGCAAATTAGCGATGATGCGATTCGGATAGGAATGGCGAATACTCAATGGGCAGGACGATTACAATGGATAGAATTTAATTTAGATGGAAAGTCTCGCGAAATTTTGATTGATGGAGCGCATAATGTGGCGGCGGCGGAATATCTCAGGCAATTTGTAGATGCATCTTTTCCCAATCAGCGCAAACTCTGGGTAATCGGAATTCTTAATACTAAAGATCAAGCAGGAATCCTCAAGGCGCTTTTGCATCCTGACGATTTACTTTTTCCCGTGCCTGTCCCGAATCCTGCAACAACCTCACCTCAGGATTTGGCAAAACTTGTAACTGCAATTCTGAAAACTCCACCTCAGCCATACTCTAGTTTAGAGTTAGGTCTAAAAGCAGCTTTTGCCGATCGGCGATCGCCAGATATCGTTATTCTCTGCGGATCTTTATATCTAGTCGGACAATTTCTGAGTCAGACCTTTGAATGAACACTTCAAAAGTAGTTGAGGCGCAACTACTTTTGGTTTTTAGCTTAGCAATAGCGATAGCAGGATATTGTGTCAAAATATAAATAGTTAACTACAAGCTTATATTTACAAGCTGATTGGCAATGTCTGCAATTTCAATAAAAGTCCCCAAACAAAAGCTCAAGAATCCTCCGCTACAAGTTCATACTTTAGGCGATCGCGTATTACGTCAGCCCGCCAAGCGTATTAGCAAAGTCAACGACGAAATTCGGCAAATTATTGTTGATATGCTGCAAACCATGTATAGCAACGATGGTATTGGGCTAGCCGCCCCACAAGTAGGAATTAATAAACAATTACTCGTCATTGATATCGAACTCAAGGATGAAAGTAAACCTCCGTTAGTAATGATTAATCCTGAAGTCAAGACTTCAGGTGGAGACTTGATTACGGGGGAAGAAGGATGTTTGAGTATTCCTGAAGTGTTTCTGGATGTTGTGCGTCCCGATCGCGTTGAAGTCTCCTATCGCGATGAAGATGGTAGACCGAAGAACTTGATTGCTGAAGGTTTGCTCGCAAGGGTAATTCAACATGAGATGGATCATTTGAATGGAGTGTTATTTGTCGATCGGGTAAAAAACCCGATCGCCTTGAACAAAGAACTAACCGCCCATGGTTTTGCAACTAAGGATGTCCAAGCGATTAAGTAATACTAGGCAGCACTTTACGCTGCCCTAGAAAAAAATAAGAGAATCTGTTTATGTTGATCCAAAAATTGCTTGATTGTCCAGAATTTATTGCAGGTGATTCGACCATATTGCGCGAGTTATTGCATCCTGACAAACAAGCGATCGATTTACGATATAGTCTCGCTCACGCAATTTTGCCCGTGGGTGAGACTTCACAAACACATTCTCTTACTACTTCTGAGGTGTATTACCTCCTCAGTGGCAGAGGTGAGATGTATATTGATGCAGAAGTTCGTGAGATTGAATCGGGCGATGCTGTATACATTCCCCCAAATGCGAAGCAGTTTCTCAAAAACATTGGGAATGAGCCAATTGTATTCATCTGCATCGTCGATCCTGCTTGGCGCAAGGAAGATGAAACCATTTATGATTAGGGTCTGATTTTTTCAATTTACTCTTTCAAGGTCTTTAGAAATAGCGCGATCGCCTTCTAAACATCACTCAACCCTCTATCAGTCTAAAATCGCATCGTATTAAGATGATAGATGAGGCTAAATGCGAGCAGGACTCAGTGAATGAGCCATTGCGATCGATTTTAGAAACTTCTTGTAAAGCGATCGTGTTTGTGTATGACAGAGCGGACAAATACAAGCCTTTGACTTTAGCATGGTTGGAAAGCACTATATTTTCTTTTGATGGTCTGCATATGCGAAAGTCGGGTGATATGCGTAAGGATAGTATTGTCAAGAAAGAGATTTATGATGAGTTTATTCTTGATAAGTACAATGTTGCTTTTGTACTAGACGATCGCGATCAGGTCGTCAAAGTTTGGCGCGATCTAGGCTTAACCTGTCTGCAAGTTGACTACGGCGATTTTTAAAGCTGTGATAAGGTTTTAAAAAATCACTCGCTAAATTACAAAATCACAGATATAAACTAAGCTCTATTTTAAAAATCTTTTCAGAAAAAATACTTATGCAAATTCATCGATTAGCTCTAAAAAATTTTAAATGCTTTAAAGAAGTAGATGTTTCTTTCTCAAAAATAACTTTGCTTACAGGTGAAAACAGTAGTGGTAAAAGCTCTTTAATATACGGAATACTTGCTCCTCTACAAAGTGTTGTTGCTAATGAATACTCATTCCCATTGTACTTGTCACTTAATGGCAACTATGTAAATATGGGAGGATTTGCTGAGGTGTTATTTAAGCATGATTTAAATAATAACGTTGGAATTAATCTAAATATTTCTAGTAATGAATTAGATGTCTTTGATTTTGAAACCCAGTGGCATTTTGACACAATAAGCCGAACTCCTAGTTTAGTTCAACTGCAAATAGATTCTTCAGTTATGCCTATGATTAAGTTAAGCCAAAATGAGAAGTTATCTTATGTAGTGAATATTGGTGAAAATACTATAGAGATAAATAGCTTACGAATAAATAACCTTTCTCAGAAAGTTTACAAATCACAACTTGATTTTTATGAATATTTTTTAGATTTATCTGATAAATTAAAAACTGGTTTGAATTATCAGTTTAATTTTATTAGCTCCTTTAGATTACATCCTGAACGAACTTACTATCAATCGATGGGAAACAGTAAAATTGATAAATTTGGTGCTGGTTATATCGATCAAATACTAGATTGGAACGATCGCCAATCAGAAGAATTATATGAGTTAATCCCTATCCTTAAAGATTTAAAGATATTGTATGACATTAAACCTCATAGATTAGTAGGTGGTAGATTCGAGATAAAAGTCAAGGTAAAGAGTAAAAGCAAGTGGGAATCATTAGCTGATGTCGGATTTGGTATTAGTCAATTTTTACCAATTATTGTTGCTGACTTACAGTTGTCAGATGACTCAACTTTGATTATGTCTCAACCAGAAATCCATTTACATCCATCAGTTCAAGCTAACTTAGGTGACTACTTAGTAAAGCAAGTTAATGAGAGAAATAAAAACTATATTGTTGAAACTCATAGTGAGTATTTGCTTAATAGAATGAGATTACTTATTGTCAAAGGAGAAATATCGCCTGAAGATGTAGCCGTTTATTATTTTGAAAACTCAATTAAAGATGGGAGCATCACTCATCGTATTGAATTTACTAAAGATGGACAAATCTTAAATGCTCCCAAAGGATTCTTTGAGACATATATGATTGATACGATGGATATCGCCCTTAATGCTTGATAGGTTTAAATTTTAAAAATTTCTAATGACTAGAAAAGATATCTTTATCGACAACAATATAGCAAAAAACTTTTCTAACCCACTCGATCCTGAGTACAAAAAATTAATTAAGTGGTTAATAGAATTTAATTCTAATCCCAAAAAACATGGTGATAATGCTCATTTAGTTGTTTCCCAAAAACTGATAGCCGAATATTACAGAACGATGGGACATGCATCATCAGGTAATAACATTGCCGTGATTATTAATCTATTAACCCAGCAAGGTCGATTGAATCGAATTAGTAACGAGCAGATAAAAGAATTTAAGCAAGAGCATTTCACAAAAAAAGTAGAAAGAAAGTTGATTTCTAATAAAGAAGATCGAGAACATATTCCCGTAGTTTTATTATCTGATCGCAAATATGCCCTGACATTAGATGAAAAATTTACTGCCGACTTAGTGAAATTTCCTAGCTTTACGGTAACGATTGGTAAAAAACCATCCGATATTCCCTACGATAAATAAAGTAAATAGTCAGATCGTGTAGTTTGTGACTTAAACCTATGACAGTTGCGTTAAACTAAAAAGCTTAGTCTCTATAATATGTAGTTGCTTTACGATGGAGTCACTGTTTTCTACTCAAGGCATCATGGTTATGCTGCTTGGTGCATACGCTGTTGCCATGTGGATGTTCCTCACCAGCGCACCTAAAGTACATACGATCATGGTGTCAAATCTCGATCAAGCGCGATACTTTTACGAAGGCGAGCTAAAGCTGCCGACCGCCGATGTGCCGCTACATTATTACTACGGCTATGAATATGGCATGGGCGCACCTGCTGACCCCATTTATATCCCCGCCACGGCAAGAACCGCTAAGTCCAAGTATTCGGCAGATATGGAAGGCGCTTGGTATCAGCTAAAGAAAAATGTGCAACTGCACATTGTCCCTGGAGCAAATGCCACAGATAGCGATCGCGGTCGGCATATTTGCTTTAATCGTGACTGTATAGAGCAATTGTTATTACAAATCCAAGTGCGAGGCATCAAGCACAAAGTTCGCAGTGAAAAACCACTTAATTTTTTGGTCAAAGACCCCGATGGTCAAGTAATTGAGATAGCTGAAGTGCTTAGCTAATATATTCTTGGTTAATATAAAAGAGGGCTTGCAATGCAAGCCCTCTTTTTTGATCTTGTGACCTAGATAACGTTTAGAATAGTCACAAGTATCCACAATGGATACTTGACGAACGAGTATTTGAAGATATGGCAACAAAGCAAGCAGCAATTTTGGTCTTGGCAGATGGTACTTGTTACCGTGGCTATGCGTTTGGAGCATCTGGAACCGCGATCGGCGAAGTAGTATTTAATACAGGTATGACTGGATACCAAGAGGTAATGACCGATCCCAGCTACCGAGGTCAAATTGTTACTTTTACCTGTCCCGAACTTGGCAATACAGGCGTAACTCCCGAAGATGATGAGTCCGATCGCCCCCAAGTGCGCGGCGTGATTGCCCGTAACATTACGGCGGTTCCTAGCAACTGGCGATCGCGTCAGTCCTTACCCGACTACCTCAAGGCACATAATGTCGTTGGCATTGCAGGGATTGATACTCGTGCGCTTACCCGTAAGCTGCGATCGCTTGGCGCAATGAACGGCGGCATCTCTACCGAAATTCTCGATCCTGAAGCTTTACTTGAAAAGGTCAAAGCAGCACCATCGATGCAAGGTCAAAACCTCGCCCAAGCAGCTTCTACCGATCGCATTTATGAATGGTCTGATAAAACCTTACCTGAATGGGAATTTATCGAACCATCGCAATTAACAGGCGAAGCGATGACTGTCGTGGCGATCGACTTTGGTGTGAAGCGCAATATCTTGCGCCGTCTTGCTAGCTATGGTTGCCGCGTGATCGTCGTTCCTGCTGACACCTCTGCCGAAAAGATTCTTTCTTACAATCCCGATGGTATCTTCCTCTCTAACGGACCTGGCGATCCCGCCGCCGTAACTCAGGGGATTGAAACTGCTAAAGCCTTACTAGATGCTAATAAGCCCTTATTTGGCATTTGCTTGGGACATCAAATTTTAGGCTTATCCATGGGTGGTGATACCTTCAAACTCAAGTTTGGACATCGTGGATTAAATCAACCTGCTCAAAATCAAGCTGAAAACGCCGATCGCCGTGTCGAGATCACTAGCCAAAATCATGGCTTTGCTCTTACTGGTCAGTCCTTTGAGGGATCTCCTGCAATGTTGACCCATATCAATCTCAACGATCGCACTGTTGCAGGTTTAGAGCATAAGACACTGCCAATATTCTCAGTGCAATATCACCCTGAGGCAAGTCCAGGTCCCCATGATGCCGATTATCTATTCGAGCGTTTTGTGAACTCTATGCGCGAACATAAAAATAGCTCTAAGCAAGTCGCGGCTTAATTTACCCTCACCCCACCAACCCCTCTCCCGTAGGAGAGGGGGCTAAAATCCTTTTATAACAATTATGCCAACTCCCGTAGCCACACTTCCCACAGACTCTGAAGGACTTTTAAGACTCCTACGTCATAAAGAAGGAACTTGGGTGCAGTGGGGGATTGCTTGCCAAATGTTGCAAAAAATGGGCGAGAACACCCTTGCCATTTTTGAAAATACGGGTTTTGAGCCAATTCAACAAAATCAGATTGTGGTTGCCTCACAGGTCTATGCGAGTCTTCAAGCAGGTAATGCTGCGGATATAGTTCTCGCTCATTTTGAACAAAAAGGCAGCGATATTCTCAATGAGTTGCGCGTACTCAACCAATCAGAGCGGGTGGCGATGGCAACTTTCGCACTCGAAAAAAATCTTGATGTTTTGGAAGCTAAAGATGTTGTCAAAGCAATTAAAGAAGCCTCTAATATAGCCAATTTACCCGAAGGGTTTACCCGTCATCCTGGGGATGCTGTGGTATTGCAAATTCTGAAAGCAACACAGGGCAAGATCGATCCACAGGAACGCACCCGATTAATTGCGCGAGGATTACGATTTGCTCATAGTGACAAGGCTCGTGCTGCGATCGAACGTCTGCTGATGGATATGTCATCCCCCCCGAAGAAGAAAGCACCTAACCTGCCTAACTTCCGTTACGATTCAGAGGATAGTATTCCGCGTATTTTGCCTGTTGTTGGCACTTTGCCTCTATCGATTGAGAAATTTAAAGCATTGCCTTTTGTTAATGAAATCGCGCCTTTTGGAATTGTGCATTCGACTGGTGATTCGACATGGGCAACTCTTCCTGGGTGGTTTGTAGTGCATGAAGCAGAAGATGGAGTAATCGTTTCTTGTAATACTGACACGTTGCAAGCCGCAATTAACCAAGAAGTTCTCAGCTCAGTTCGCGATCGCGCTGAAGATATTTTGGTACTAGTCGATCGCGCTCAACGGGATTGGGATGAAAATAGTTATTTTGCGATCGCTGGTGAAGATGGTAATCTCCAGTTTGCATGGTTTGAGTCCCAACCAGATGTAAAACTATTGGGCAAAATCACTTTAACTTTGCGTCCCAAGCGTTTCTTTGACGAAGCTGCATCTCAAGATCGTTGGCAGTTTGAGGAATAAGGGACTCACAGGTCTAATACCAGATTTTTTGTG
>CAIJEA010000610.1 GCA_903819605.1 uncultured cyanobacterium
AAAAATTTTTATTGAAGAACTTGCAAGTAGAAATATTGAAATTACTGAAGAATCATGAATTAGCGGAAGAAAGGAAGTAGTTGATAGGTTTCGCTTTGGTAGAGAATGTAAACGCCCAGACCAATGAGAACAAAAGGCACGATCGCATCACTGTATTGAGAGAGAAACTTAGTAATTGCAGGATGCCGACTAAATTGATAGGCAATATAACACCATACAGATACAAGAACTAAAAATGTTGCGATCGTGATCCAGAGCGAAACTGCATTACTACCCGCAAACAAAGGAATAAAAATGCCGATATTATCGCCTCCATTTGCTAGAGTAACCACAGCAACATGATAGGTCTGCGGTGCGATCAGATGTGGTTTGCCTTGCTCAGGAATGTCACAGGTTTGTACCATTACATTGTCGTTCTTCTTGAAGAAATCCTTAACTCCAATAGCGATCGGTAATAGACCTAATAGCCCAATCCATTTATGGTCAATAATCAAACCACCAAAATATCCAGGTAAACTCGCCAAAATCAGCAATCCGAAGCCAAGATATTGACCAATAAGAATATGGCGCGGACGAAATTTGTTATTAATCTGTGCGAAAAAAATTGTCAGGATGAGGATGTCATCGATATTAGCTGCGGTGAAAGCTGTGATTGCGATCGCAACAGTACCGATAAACCATTCCATAATTTAACCTCAAATAAATAGATACTAAAATAAAAATTAAATAGATACAAACTATTGCTAGTTAATGATGTAAGTAGCTAGGTGTTTGAATATTATTAACTAGCGTTCTCTATTTTAGCTTCAGTTTACCGAATGAAATTTTTTTGGTATGAAAGCAGAAAATAACGTTAGTCTGACGGTGTTTAAGAGTAATGTAAGATTCTTTGTACTAGTTTATTGTTAATTCCCAAGACTGCATGACGCTTGAACAATTACGAATTTTCCTAGCAGTTGCTGAGCATTTACATTTTACTCGTGCCGCTGAGGAGCTATATATCACCCAACCTGCTGTTAGTGCTGCCGTTCAGAGCCTAGAGCAATGGTATGGAGTCAAACTTTTTCATCGCATTGGTCGCCATATTGAGATTACTGATGCAGGAATCTTGCTACAAAATGAGGCGAAGGATATTCTCGATCGTGTCAAATTAATGGAACGCGGATTACGTGAGTTAAATGATATGCAACGTGGGGAGCTAAAACTAGGAACTAGTCTGACAATTGGCAATTATTGGCTACCAGCAAAGATTAGTCAGTTTCAAGAACTATATCCCAATATATCGATCAAATGCACTCTTGCGAATACAGAAGAAATTTGTGATGGAACCGCCGCAGGTTTATTCGATCTAGGTCTAATTGAAGCTAATGTTAAACCACCTTTGCAGAAAACCTTAGTGCAGGAAGAAATTGGAAGCGATCGCCTATTGATCGTGGTTGGCAAAGCACATCCTTGGTATGTCAATCCTGTCATTACCATCGATCGACTGAGAGAAACTGCATGGGTGATGCGCGAATCTGGGTCAGGGACTCAGCAAGTGTTTGAACAGGCTTTACTAGATTGGGGGATTGATCTCTCCCAATTAGAGATTTTGCTGGTTCTGAGTAGCGGTGAAATGGTAAAATCAGCTTTAGAAAGCAGTGATAGAGCCGCCGCAATTTCTGAATTAATGGTGCAGAAAGAATTTCAGCTAGACATACTCCGCAAAGTAACCGTTGTTAGTAGCGATCGCCAGCAAAAGTTAGAAATTAAGCGTCTCTTCCTGAAACTAACTCATAATCAGCGTTTTCAAACGAGGATTGCTAAAGTGTTTGGCGAGATTTTATGTAGTTAATGTCTTCTAGGGCAACCGCACACGTTTCTTAACAAACTAGTAAGCATTTTTCAACAAGGAGAAAAAGGTAGAAACGAGAGAATAGAGGATATTTAGAATGAGAAGCTCAAAATGCTAGCTACAGTCAGCCCCATCGGATTAATCGAAACCCACGTTGGGAACTTGCAAGATCCCAGAGCATCACACGGTATCCTGCATAAGCTGCTCGACATATTGATAATCAAGATTTGTGCCGTGATCTGTGAAGCCGATAACTTCGTAGCAATCGCCGTATATGGCAAAGAGAAAGAAGAATGGTTAAAGACATTTTTGGAATTAGCAAACGGCATACCATCAGTAGATACATTCGAGAGATTATTTGCGAGACTAAAGCCAGAAGCATTACAAAAAAGCGTTATTAGTTGGACAGAATTGGCTTATCCGTTTGATGGCGAATAAATATCATAAATAGATTAAGAAACTGGTTCAAAAATTAATCACTAAGCAGCATGGATTAATTTCCAGCTAACTGTAAGTAAAATCACGAAAATCAGATAGCGTAAAGCTCTTTGTGGCGCTAGTTGGCAGAGTTTAGAACCTAACAACACCCCAGGGACAGAACCAATCCAAATGGGAATGACAATATGCCAATCCACTGTACCGAGACTGAGATGTCCTAAGGATGTGAAACCCAGCAAAATAGCAGCTTGGGTGATGTCTGTGCCGACTAACTTCCGCGAATCTAGCTTAAAGAAAGTCATCAACACCAACGCAAACAATGAACCAGAGGAAACACTGGTCAATCCAACCATGCAACCTAAAACCAAACCGATGATGACCGTTTTAATTTTACCGTTGATGGTTTCTAGATCAAGAGTAGGAAACGATGGCAGAGATAGATTTGGCGCAAAAGTCGCCAGTCCTAATTGCATTAAACCTGCGATCGTCACGAAGAGAATCATTGTACCTATGGAAGGTAATAACAATGAGTCTAAACTCCATCCATAGGACTGAATCAAATGGAGAATCATTACTCCTAATAATGCGCCTGGGACGCTGCCAAAGGCTAACCATTTCACTACCCGAAAATCATGAGTTCCTTGTCGCCAATGGCTGATGCTTGCCACAGCCTTCATCATTGTTGCTGCGACAATATCGGAACCCACTGCGATCGCCGCAGGCACATTAAACACAAAAATCAACATTGGTGTAATTAGGGAAGCCCCACCAATTCCCGTAAGTCCCACGACTGTACCCACGATAAAACTAAAGCCCGTTAGCAAAAAATAATTCATAACTGTACCTCAATCGGTAAAATTGCATTGAGGTCGAGAACATGAAAATAAACTAGCACCACGATCGCAACTGTGTAAGCCGTTGAAGTAAGTACTCCAGAGAAAATTTCTTGCTGTAAACTACGACTCTTCACCGTGTTTTGTAGGACATCCTTTGCCCCCATCTGCATCAGCACAATACCGACTAAATTTGACAGCCAATAACCCGCGATCGCTGCGGGAAAGAACCAATCAGCTTGCCACAAACTAACTACATAGCCAAATCCATAGGCAATCGGCAAATTAATAATCAAGTCATTCCACCAGCAAAGCGGTGACAGCAAATATCCCAATGCCAAGAAAATTCCACCCTTGATTTTTTGGGTAATGCTTTTAGGGAGATGCTTTGACGAATTGAGATCTGATTCTGAAGCGATCGCTAAACTTGGTTGGACAGTAGTTTCGGGACTTTTTAAAGCTGTCATAATCTACGGTATTATCATGTAATTACCGTATTTTATACTAGCTTTGGACATTTGTAGCAAATACTGCAAATAAAAATTAGGGCGTTGCACATTAGACTTGAGGTGGCGATACTAGACTCACCACCTGATCACATATATCCAAGATATTCCTATGGCTAAAAGAGAACTTGATCCAATAAGAGAACATCGGATTGACTATGAAATAGTAGTTGATGCTTACACTGAAGATGAAATAGCAATGGGTTGGTACTACTATCTCCAAGACAAAATTACCTTTCCATTTCTGGCTAAATAGCTGAAAAAATCTAGAAAAACAACTGCGATCGCAGAAAAAGAAGTTGAAGTATTAGGAATGGCTTCAGAGGATGATTGTTTAAGAGATATGTATGTCGAAGTAGCCTACATTGATGAAAAAGATGACACCTTCACCGCAAACATCTCAGACATCGAAGTCATCAACCCTGACCAAAACACCAAGAAGCATTAGCAGATTGGCAATATTGGTTAGATCAAAATTATGGCTTTTAAGGCTACGCCTTTCCCAGTGAATAATTAGGCATGCGCGGCTTCGCCGCGCATGCCTAATTATTCAGTTTATAATGCCTATTTTTTGG
>CAIJEA010000611.1 GCA_903819605.1 uncultured cyanobacterium
ATAGACATTTTCACGAGCAATGTAGTATTTCCCTTTAGTCGCGATCGCGATGATCGGAGAAAGAACAAAGGCAATACCTAGCGCGAGAAAAGGTGCATATGCTTGGGCATACTCTCCCCAGAAACCAACGAAGGAAATGATCGCGATCGTCGAAGCAATAACCATGGAGCCAAAGCCCACAGGGTTAAAGTTATAGAGATAGGCGCGTTTGAACTCTATATAGGATGGACTTAGCCCTAACGGTTTATTAATTACCAGATCGGCGACAACTGCACCAATCCACGCGATCGCCACATTAGAATACAAACCTAATACGACATCTAAGGTTTCAAATACGCCGAGTTCCATTAACAACAGGGAAATCGCCACATTGAAGATCAACCAGACAACTCGACCAGGGTGGCTGTGGGTAAGTCTCGAAAAGAAGTTTGACCATGCTAACGATCCTGCATAAGCGTTAGTCACATTGATCTTAATTTGCGAGACAATTACAAATATGGTGGCAACAGTTAAAACAATTTTCGGGTCAGCGAACATATCCGCAAATCCCGCCATATACATTTGGATTGGCTCTTTAGCATGGGAAACCTCTATACCTCGATTAATTGCTAAAGAGGCAAGGAATGAACCTCCTAACTGCTTCGCAACTCCTAAAACAATCCAACCGGGCCCCGCCAAAACAACTGCTAGCCACCATTGAACGCGATTATGTTCTTGCTTCTCTGGTAGAAATCGCAAATAATCCACCTGTTCGCCCAATTGTGCAATTAAGGAAAAGGAAACAGTTGCGGCTGCGCCAAATAGTAAAGGATGAAATTTGGCTCCACTAGAAGAATTACCTGCAAAATTTACCCAGTTAGCGATCGCGTTAGGTTCTTTATAGAGAACAAAAATGAATGGGATTATCATCAAACTTAACCAGATCGGTTGCGTCCAGAGTTGCAACTGGTTAATTAAGGTGATTCCATAAAATACCAAAGGTATGATGATCAGCGAACAGAGAATATATCCAAGCGACAAAGGTAAATGGAAGTATAACTGTAAGGCTTGCGCCATAATTGCCGCTTCGATGGCAAAAAAGATAAATGTGAAGGAAGCGTAAATTAGAGATGTAATGGTAGAACCGATATAACCAAAACCTGCCCCGCGTGTCAATAAATCAATATCAATGTTGTATGTAGCAGCATAGTAAGCGATCGGCAAACCTGCCAAGAAAATAATTGCCCCCACAACCAAAATCGCCCAAAAAGAATTGGCAAATCCATAACTAATCAGTAGAGACCCCCCGATCGCTTCTAGCGCTAAGAAAGAAATACCACCTAAGGCAGTATTTGCGACTAGAAATTCAGACCATTTTCTAAACGATTTAGGAGCATAGCGGAGCGAGTAGTCTTCTAAAGTTTCATTCGCCACCCATGTATTATATTCTCTACGCTCTTTAACGACCTTACTAGGTGATTTAGTATGCATGAGTATCCTTAAAAATCAAGCTATAGAGAAAAACTTTACCGTAAGCTAGATAAGCCATTGGTAAGTGTATAAATAGTCACGGAAATTTAAAGTTATCAGCAAGCGATCGCTTATTTTTTACTTTAGTCCCAGATTTTAGCTTAAACTTACATTGGGCTGAAAGCAATTCAAAGCAAGACTTTCAGCCCAATAATCGCGCTATCATTTAACTATTGACTTCAGCAAGCGCCTTACTTGCAATCCGAGTGGCATAGACTGTCACAATGACTGTGGCAATCAACCCAATAATCCGAACTACCCATCGAATTGGCGGATCTAGAAGCTGATTATCACTGCCAATATAGGCAATGTCAACAGCAATAGAGCCTATATAAACATATAGAATGGTTGCTGGAATCATTCCCACCGAAGCTAGAACATAATCCTTAAGAGTGACTCCAGTTATGCCAAATGCATAATTTAGCAAATTGAATGGGAACAGTGGTGAGAGACGAGTCAGTAGAACGATTTTAAATCCCGACTGAGCAACTGCCCGATCGATCGCCGCAAACTTTTGATTTCCCTCAATCTTTTTACCAATCCAATTACGGGCTAAATAGCGACCAATTAGGAAGGCAGCGATCGCACCTAAAGTTGCTCCCACAAATACATACAGGGAACCCCAAACCACCCCAAAGACTACTCCTGCACCTAATGTCAAGGCTGAACCAGGAATAAAAGCAATGGTTGCGATTATATAAATAACGATAAAAGCAACGCCACCAATATAGCCCAGACTTTCAATCCATTTTAATGTAACCCGAAGCAGCTCTTGAGGATTCAAGTTCGGAGTAGTGGAACTATCTTGGGCAAAGGCAGGATTAGCAAATATAAGATTAGTACATAGCAAAGCGATCGCTATTAAAATCAAGATTGCAATATTTCTGATCTTCATTAGCAACATCCACCACCGTTATAGTGCCAAGTGGAATCTGTGACAATTACTTGTTCAGGAAAATTTTGAGCGAGTTTTGATGCCGTTTTATCGCATACAGAGAGTGGATTACCCCGTTGTAAAACATGTCCAGCGAGATCGTCTAGGCATGAGTCAATTCCATTATATATTGCAGTTTTGCCTGTAAATACACAAGCTCCATCGCTAGGAATGGGAACTTTAAATGATACTGAGTCTAAACTCTCTAGTAGTAATGCAGTATCTAAATCAAAGCTATGGGTATCGAGCAAGCGATAGGGACGACGGGCCCGTACTTCAATTTGTCCAAATCCTGCTTCGATAAGATAATGAATATACTTGTCATAGGTCATCGCACCAGACAGGCACATGGCACGTAAGCGTTCATCAGCTTGGAGATTTGGAGGTATGGGACGAGTAGCGATCGGATCGCTCATAATCAATCTGCCTCTGGGTTTCAGCACGCGATATACTTCTTTTAACGCCCGTTGCAAATCCTTTGGCTCAAAAATATTAAATAGACAATTCTGGGCAACTACATCAACTGAAGCATCGGGAACAGGTAACGAGAAAGCATCCCCTTCTAGGATTTCAACAAATTCAGGATCGAACCAAGCATTTTCTTGGGCAGCTAATTGTAAATTACGAGTAGCTGCTTCGCGCATAGATTCCACTGGATCGATCGCAATGACACTTCGCTTACGACGGCAGAAATAAGCAAACTGTAATGCTTCTAAACCACCTCCAACTCCAATATACAAAACTGTTGGCTCGCCTCTTAATTCCGTAGGATGAATAGTAGTTCCGCAGCCATAGTTCATCTGCTGCATGATCTTAGGTATTTTGAGATCGGGATATTGCATTGGTGGAGTACTAATGCAACACAGACCAACTTGCGGTGTTTTAGCAGCTTCAGTATAAAATTCGGCAGTGGTTTCGAGATAACTCATAAAAATTTATCCAGAATTGAATCAAGAACTAGAGACGGGAAGTACTTCTACTATATAGCAATGTATAAAAACCAAAAAGATAAAGGTGGCGCTTCGCGCCACCTTTATCTTTTTGGTTTTTATATCTTAAGCAAAACTTGACTTACTATAGTTGGGTAGTTCGCAATTTACTTTTAGAGTAGCTCAGGACTTAAAGAACAGATTATAGGCAAAGCTCATAATCTGTTCTTTGAGTTAGCGAATAAGATCGCATTTTGTGGCTCTTTCTTCTCTTTTAGAATTGTTAGAAAAGAGTAGGAATATTACTTGGACGCAAGTCTTTGTAATCTAAAATCTTACGGATGATATCAAATGTAGATTGCGAATTTTCAATAGGAATTAGAGAAGTTAGCTGACCTGGCAAAACTTGCATTACTGGAGGCATCTCTGGAGTGAAGACATTAATCGCACGATCAATTAATGAATAATCACCCTTTGTAAAAGCATTGGTGTAAGTAGATTGATTGCTTGCTTGAGGAAGACCAGCAACGTTAAATAAACCAAGGGGAATACCTTGCGATGAGGAGAGAAACCTTACAACTGTTTCGGTAAGAACCGTTGAGGTTTGAATTTGAGTGAAGTAGTCATAGGTCTTCACATTGCTGTCGATCTGACCAATGCGTTGAGAATCAATACCTGCAACAGTTCTCAATGTACCGTACGCAGATGGATTACTTGGCAAAATCAGGTTAATGTCAGCAAAGTCTTTGAGCAACTGAATTTCGCTATATCCTAGAGGACGATTTTGCAAATCGAACAAGCGTACAATTATGCGATCGCCTGGGTTAATCCCTGCACCAATAAAGTTGGCTTGCTGATTAATATTAAAGCGATAATCCCCTACAAATCGCTCTTTAATAAATTTTTTGGAACTCTTGGATTTGAGTGATATACGGGCAATTACTTGAGACAAGCTTGCTGGAGACTGCAAAACTGCTAGCCTGAATTGTGCGCGATGAGGATTCTTCTTTGATAGCTCAACGCCATCACGCTGTTGGCAGTTCTGTCTGTCTGAGCTATTGCTAGCGCATTCATAATCATCATCTTCGTCCTCAGAGTTTCGAGTAACGAGGAGAGGTCTCATTTGTTGAGTTTGGACGGTTGCAGTTGGGACAGTCTGCGATGTCGTGGTTTGCGAAGTGGTTTGTGAACTGCTATTGGAAATACCTAGATCGCGATCGGAAAGACTTGTATTGTTAGAGTTAACGATTGTGGTTGTATTGACAGTATTTGGGCCAACTCGCCCTGCGATCGCATCAGAGGCATTTACCGCCGAAATCGACGAAAAAGATTTAATCTCTTCAATGATGAAACTAGCATCTTTAACCCCGTTCGGTAAATCGTAGCGAACACTAGTAATCGCCTTGAGATCGCCATTGTAAATATCATCTAGTGAAATTTTTTCACTTAAGAGATTGAGGGGAATTACCTCAACAGGAGATAAGTATCTACCTGCATTTTTAGAAAGCAGACGAGCACCAGAATTAGTATAAACTTCGCGCCATTCCCCAGCGCGTCTGACATAAAGTTGATAGACAGCATTGGCATAGGTTGTGGCAGGCTTATTAGCAACATCAAACAAAATACCAATGCTGGAGAGGTTGCCAGAATTGTCAAGCAACCGCAAAAGCTGAACCCCTGTTTGCCAGTCTTGTGGAACTTGAGCAACTATTTGAGGAACAGAAGGAGCAGCGATCGCTTCTAACGCAGAGAGAAATGGGACAGTGGTTAGAGTCGCAGCAAGAAGAGATATAGAAGTCCTATGGATTGCACGGAAATTTTTTTTATAGAAAATATTCATCTTGATTTATTCCTAGCTTAATGTAATTCATGAGTTGCTAGAGCCAACTTATTTGGGTTAACGCACGAACATTCGGGCGCAAAATGCGTCTCAATACAGGCAAAAAAAGTCTCTCAGAATACTGAGACGATTTAATTATTTTTTTGTTTCATGTTTCAAAAAGAAAAAAGTCTAAGGACATAAAACCCAAAGGAGAATGGCGGCGCTTCGCGCCACCATTCTCCTTCGGGTTTTATGTCTTAACTAATTTGGCTATAGCTATAACAACAATACTTGGTGTCACCTTTATTTTCGAGGCTTCAAAGAAATCGTGATATTTGAATTTGCGCCCAAAAGTTTTGGAAGCGATCGCCTATATTCGCAGTAGGGAAACTCGATTTAGTTCGCCATTTATCCAACAAAAAATGTCCCATCGGCGTGAGGCGAAAACTATCAGTAATACCTTGACCATCAACCTCACGTCGCAAAACCCCAACTTGGATTAGCCACAGTAGGGAATTTTCCGTAATGATTAAACTGGTTGGGTTGGTCAAATATTGATTTTTAACGCCGTCACTCCCCGCGATCGCCCGTAAATTTACACCTTGGGTTGCCATGTCAGCAAACAATTTCACTGTAAATGGCGCACATTGCAAAGCTATTTCTGCTCTCCGCAATATTTTAGGTTCGTATACCGCAAAATCTTTATTGTTCTTTAAGGGGAGCGTTGGAATTGACATTGCATTTTTCAAAAATCTATTAATTCAATATTTTAGCGTTGAGTTAAGTATTTCTTTGCAATATCTATTTCAAGCATTACATTATTGACAAGATACAAGCTATGCACCTTGCCAATTATGGATTAGTCGTATCTTTTAGGATCTTTCTTTTCCTTCTTTTCAGAAGGATCTTTTTTAGGTTTTTTAGACTCTTTATTACCCTTTTGTTCTTTCGACATCGTTTTCTCCATTACATATCAAAAGCAGAGATAAGCATTGCGAAATGCAGCTTATAACTACCATTCTAGCTCAATTCTAAATAATTTGAGAGATTCTCCAATTGCATTCAGTAATTCTTAATCATCAAAGACAATTTGGGATTGATCGCGCTGTAGTATGGCTATAGTCAAATAAGTTAAGACATAAGACCCAGAAGATAGTTGCTGCGCAACTATCTTCTGGGTCTTGTTTTTCCTAACATAACTGGCTACTGCTATATTGTCTCCGCAAGTTGCCTATGAAGTTATGCAATCCTATAGGGTGAAGTGCAATTTATGGCGATCGCCTTATATTAAAACCAACAGCTAGAAACAGCTAAATTTCAAAGCTAAAGAGCGATCGCCATGATGTCTACTCAAAATCCCAACATACACTCTTCTAGGAACAATGCCCTAGCAATGGGAATGGCATTGAAAAAAATGTACGAAATGGGGCGTAAAGACTTTGATTCAGAGAATTTTTCGGGTTTGAAATTATCTTGCTGCAAGCTTCAATCAATTAACTTGACAAGTTCGGATCTGCGAGATGCCGATCTTGACCTAACTGATTTAAGTGGAGCCGATCTACGGGGAGCAAATTTAGAGCGATCGACACTCAGCTTCACTAATCTAACCAACGCAGATTTGAGTAATGCTAATTTAAGGGAAGTAAATCTGGGAGGAGCCGATCTAAGCGGAGCAATTTTGAGGGGGGCGATTCTAAAAAATGCAAATTTACGGGGCGCAAATTTAAGTAATGCCCATATAGAATTTGCCGATCTCGAAGGAGCCGATCTAACAGGGGCAAACTGCTTTGGTTGTAATTTGAGCTATGCAAATCTCCAAAGAGCCAATCTAACTGAAGCAAATCTGGACAATGCAAATCTATTCAAAAGTAATCTAGAAGATGCAGTTCTTGAGGAGACTAATCTAGAAGAAGCAAATTTAAAGAATTAGTAGCACGTTACATTCATCAATAGAGCAGCCAGTTGTGTTAGCCAAAACCTAGAAGAGAGTGGCGGCGCAAATCGCCGCCACTC
>CAIJEA010000612.1 GCA_903819605.1 uncultured cyanobacterium
AAATATTTAAACATCTAGATGTTTATTCTCACTAAGCCAAGTTTTTACTAAGGACTCAATCACGTCACTCATATCATCTTCACCGTCCATAGTTGCTATTTTTAAATGCCTATGGATATCTTTGGAGATATAGATAGTAGTCCTGACGTAGTTAGGATCTTTACTTTTAGCCAATGACTCAGAGATTTTTTTCGGTTCGGCTTTTAGTATGTGTGCGATCTGTCGAGTCTCTGGCTCTGAGATGGCAATTGTCACAACTGGACTTTCTTCTAATTCTGGTGCTAACTCTTGGGGGTGAGTCTTTACGGTCTGGAACAGTTTGTCAAATCGCGTCATTTTAAAATTTCCTTACCTACTTGTTCATAACATTTCCATGCGATGCCAGAATAGGAGTCACCTTTTACGACATTGACTGGACAGCCTTCTAGTGCTGCTTTTTGGAAAACAGCTAATCTTCTAATATTTGATTTGAATATAGGTAAACCAGCATTTTCAATACTTGCTCTTGCCTCAATGCCGACTTTACTAGGGGATGGGGGAACTAATGTCAACAAGAGTTTGAAATCAGTTTTGAGTGCTTGTAATGCATCAACCATTTGTAATGTGGCTCCCATTGCGAGAGCATCGGGGGATGTGGGTAATACGAGAAGATCGCACCCTTCGGCAATGGTTTTTAATTCTTCCTGCTGTGGTCTAGCAGGAGTGTCTACGATTAGATGATCGAAAGATCTCGCAAACTTCACGGCTGATTTTTCATCCACAACTTTAAATGGGAGTGTGCCAGCGCTTGCCCATTGGAGAGCAGATCGGTTTAAGTCGCCATCAATTAGCAAGGTAGGAGCTTTAGTCTGAAAGTAGGTTGCCAGATGTAAAGCCGTAGTTGTCTTACCTACTCCGCCTTTAAAAGAAACAACGCTGATAATCATTTAGATGTTTAAACGTTTAAAGATCTAAACATTTAGGTGTTTAAGTGTCTAAATGTTTGGGTTGATTTTAAGATAATGCCAGATTGAACGGATTATGACAACCTTTTTATGAAATGGTCTTACTGCGAGTCACTTAGAACGCTCGCGCAAACTTTACTGCTGTTTTTTTATCCACAACTTTAAATGGGAGTGTGCCAGCGCTTGCCCACTGAAGAGCAGATCTGTTTAAGCCGCTATCAATTAGCAAGGTAGGAGCTTTAGTCTGGAAGTAAGTTGCCAGATGTAAAGCTGTAGTTGTCTTACCTACTCCGCCTTAAAAAGAAACAATGCTGATAAACATTTAGATGTTTAAACGTTTAAATGTTTAATTTGATTTTAAAATAATTCCAGATCGAACGGATTATGACAACTTTTTTGTGAAATGGTCTTACTGCGAGTCACTTGTCTGCAATTTTTCCCAGATTAATTAACTTCCATTCCCCTTTAAATTCCTTAAATCTCAACTTAGGCACACTCATCTATTCCCCCTCCTCAAACTGCAACAATGCACGCTCACGCAATAACTCAACCCTTAACTCCTCCTCAGACGGTAATAAAGGCAAATACTTCGACGCAAACAACTGTTTGCGATCCGCCAAAACAGAATACTTCGCCACCGCCGCCGACTTCTCACTACACAAAATTAGCCCAATCGTCGGATTATCATCATCACCCTTATAGTGCTGGTCATAAATCCGCACATAAGTATCCATCTGTCCCACATCCTGATGACTTAACCGTCCCAACTTCAGATCGATTAGCAAAAAACACTTCAGCTTGAAATTGTAAAATACCAAATCTAAATAAAAATCTTGATCCTCCACACTAATCCGTTGCTGACGCGCCACAAATGCAAAACCGCGCCCAAGCTCTAACAAAAAATGCTGCAAATTATCGATCAAACCCTGCTCGATCGCACTCTCCACCAAAGCCGTAACAGGCAAATTTAAAAAATCCAAAATATAAGGATCGCGCAAATAGTCCCTAATATCAGGCTTTAACTCATCGGTTTTCGCGATTGCCTCATCAACCACAGGCTCCCGATCCGCACTCGACAATAAACGCTCGTAGTACAAAGTACTAATCTGTCGAGCCAAAGCCCTCACACTCCAATTATTTGCCACAGATTCCGCAATATACCAATCTCTTGCCTTGGGGTTATCTACCCGCATCACCTTGCAATAATGACTCCAACTCAATTTAGGAGACAGTGTCTCGCAAATTGGAAAAGTTAAATAAAACTGCCGCATATTGCGTAAATTGCTAACATCAAAGCCCTTACCCAACTCAGCTTGCAACACCTGCGATAACTGCTCTAATAGCTTTTTGCCATACCCCGCCCTCACTTGCCCCTGCTGCTCATACTCCACAATCAAGCGCCCCACCTGCCAATAGGTCAGCACCATCGCACTATTCACAGTCTGAGCAACAGTCAAGCGCGAAGCCGTCACTATTTGCCGAATATCGTCTAAAAGTTGAGAAGGAATATTATCAGTCATGGCGATTTGCTGAATTTTTAAAGATGCTTTTCCTCTAAATGTTTTTTATAGTCAGCTACATCAACATTAGAACCTTTTAAAATACCAACCAGCGATCGCGTAATTGGTGAAATTTCATTATTGGTTTGTTGTAATAGTTCTCTACGTTCAACTAACAAATTATGTGCGGTTCGTTTTCTTTGCTCCTCCAACAGCATTCTTTGAACAGCCTTCTGCACTAATAACTGCATATCAGGCATCTCTAAAAGCTGTTTGCCCAACTCATCAGGTAACTCGATCGCAACTTGCATAAAATTAACCTCTCCTAAAATGGCGGATCAATTCCTAACTCATCACAGAATGACGCAATCTTAACATCCGTCACCTTGCTTTGCTGGATCAATGCTGGGAAGGAGCGAGAAATCGCGTATTTGATTTTACTACTTAAAGACAACGGTATAGAGCCTTATGGTTTGCCTAGTGCCGATCGAGGAGAAGGAGATAAATCATGAGCGAACCAATCAAAGCAACCCGTGCTAATGTGGCGAGCGGTGCATCAGTCAAAAATCGTGGTTTTTTCAACAAATCCGAGAGATCGATGTATGCTTAAATACGAGGTTTTTTATCTAAAGGAGGAAAGTAAAAAAAATGTACCCTTCAAAAGCAAAAAGCCAGTGCCTGAGAACCACTAGCTTCTTGACTACCCGAAGGTATCTATTC
>CAIJEA010000613.1 GCA_903819605.1 uncultured cyanobacterium
AGAGTTGCGGTGCTTCGCACCGCAACTCTCTTTTGGGTTTTAATTTTGTCCTAATATGACTGGCGACAGCTATACAAGCCAAACTTACGATGTACATAATCTCAAACTTGATGAATTATGAGTAACGAGATAGTCTTAGCTAATTCTGAGAGCGTAATCCGCTTGGTTGCGATCGCGATATTACATTATCAAGACAAATTCTTAATGCAATTACGCGATGATATCCCAACTATCGTGCATCCTGGTTTTTGGACTATGTTTGGTGGTCATCTAGAAACAGGCGAACCCCCTGAAGTTGGTATTTGTCGTGAACTACAGGAGGAAATTGGATATGTACCTTCACAAATTAGTTTTTTTCGTAGCTATGCAGATCATCAGGTAATTCGCTATGTTTTTTATGGGGTTCTACATGTAGGACTAGATATGCTGGAACTTAACGAAGGGTGGGATATGGATTTTCTTTCTGTTGACGAAATTGTTAGAGGCAACCATTACTCAGCGCGAGCATCACAAGATCGTCCTCTGGCAGTTAGTCATCAACAGATCATGTTAGATTTTCTGTCATCTTCAAAGAGCCGTATTAATATGTAAAGATGTCTGTCGCGTATCCTTAATAATGCAAACAAAAAATCTCAGCATAGCCCATTAATTTCAGTCGTTTACATACATTTAGGTCAGTTTAAGTTTAATGCAATACACAATCTACAGCGCTCCACGATTTAAGAGACCGCCACAAGTTAGTGGCAAGTCATCAGTTGGGCATCACATTTTGACTATTTTATAACCAGCATTTTGTGGTTGAGGCAATCGGTAAAACGCTGTAAATACGAAGACATTAAATGCGGAGAGGATTGGATGAGTATTGCAACGGATAAACAAAAATGTCTAGATTGCTTAACAAAAGCGATCGCGGATTTGCAAGGTCAAGTTGACAAGGATCAATTGACTAAAATTTCCAATTTGATTATTCAGACAATGACGGGACCTTGGCGCTCATTTCATACACCTAACCATATCTTTGAGGTAGGTGCTGGGGGAGATGCGATCGAAGTAATATCAGCTTTATTCCACGATCTTGTCTATGTACAAGTGGATCAGGGTATTAGTGTAAATATCAGTCGCTATATTTCACCCTATGTTAAAGAAGAGCGAGAGCAGCTAGTTATCCTTGATCCTCCTGAGTTGCAAGAAGATGTAATCTTTAATATGGTTGTAATGCTGTTTGGATTCCATCATGGACAGCCACTATTACCAATGTCAGGACAAAATGAGTTTCTCAGTGCGCTTATTACTGGCAAAGCCTTAGAAAATATGTTGTCTTTGCCAAGGTTGACTGAGATAGTTGCTTGTATAGAAGCAACTATTCCATTTCGTCCTCAACTGGATTCTGGCTTAACATCATCTGATCTCTTATTTGGGAGATTGGTTAATGCCAATGAAGTATTTCAATTGGGGTGGGACGATCGCGAAATTGCTGAAATTGTAAAACGGTCGGTACGACTCTGTAATCGAGATGTTGAGAATTTTGCTAGTACTAATTCGTCGCATTTTCTCAACAATACTTGGAACTTGATTCCCGAAACAAACCACGATCTTAAGAACGTAAATTCTTATACCGTGCATGGTTATCGCGTATCTATGCAAAAAATGGAAGGATTTATGAACTTCCTCTCGCCAGAAATAGTTTTTCGCCGCTATCGCAATGAGCCAGATGAAAAGTCCTATTACAAATTACTTGCACAAACTAAGCAAAACTTGGAAGTTTCACGATTGTATCTAGGCACAAAATTAACTTCGATAGCTATATTAGAAGCACTATCATTTCGGATTGGTCGTGATATACCACTATCAACCATGATGGGGGAGCTACCGCTGGAAGATATGCCAGTAGTTGGACTAGAGCAATTTTTGCCAGAAATATCTGAACCTTATAAACCATCGACACCAATCGAGGCTGAAGTATTGGAGTTGTTAGATAAGGGTCGCACGGTTGACTCTAGCTATGATGTTAAGAATTCACCCGTAGCAACTTTTATGGTGAAGTCAATCGGCTTTCCAGAAATGCAAAAATTGCTAGCACTTTCTAAGGAATTTTTTAAAGGCAACCTTACGTCTGAAGAGCTTATTTTAAACTGTGATGCCTATGTAATTGATACTATTAAGAGTGCTGTACTGCAATTGTTCGACTCGCGCAAAGCGGCTCTTTCCCAATAAATAACTAAAGCCCAGACAATAGTTGCAGCGCTTCGCGCCGCAACTATTGTCTGGGCTTTATATTTTAACTTACTTGGCTATAGCTATACGACTATTCATCAGGTATAACAAAGGCATAGTCTGCAACAACTTTGCCTCCAATGATATGTTCTTGGAGCACCCGCTCCATGACTGTTGCGGTTACAGAATGATACCAAACACCGTCAGGATAGACTAACAGAATTGGTCCGCGATCGCATACTCGCAAACAGTTAGTTTTAGTACGAAATATTTTTGTTTCTAGATCCAATTCTTTGATGCGGCGCTTGAGGTAGTCCCATGCTTGCAAGCCTACCTCTTTAGGACAGCAAAGCGGCTTAGTTTGATCAGCACATAGAAATAAATGCTTCTCAATATTGGGAATAGCTAGTTGTTGAGCGCGAGTGGCAAGCTGCTGTCGTACTAGTGCTAGATCTAAAACTATTTCTGGATCTAGATTGATGATTTCAGTAGTTGCTTCCATAGTATTTAGAGCATCGAAGTAGCTAGTCGCAATTAAATGGAGAAACCCAAAACCTGTACCGCCCGCACAGCGGGCAGCGCAGGTTTTGTTCTGTTTAAATATTACAGCGCGTTGCGCTCAAACCCAAACCAAGGAAATTTTTGAAAGCGTTGCAAAGCAACGCTTTCAAAAATTTCCTTATGGTTCGTTTGATTGGCAATTGCTGTAAGGTTGTGGATTTTTGTACCAAAGTCTCAGTATCTAAGGATTTAGTTCGTTAATTACTTTATCGGTTTTACGGAATTTTAATTCGGGAGGGGCATCAGGCAAATCTAATAAATTACGAATTGCCGAGTCTAATTCTTCAAATCCAAAAAGTCCTTCTTGGTCAAAACTAACTTTGCCATCGCCTGAAATTAGTACCGTTTGAGGAACTGTACCTTTGTAATAGTAAGCTTCTTCAGTTGGGGCATAGCTCTTTTTTTGTAAGTCTAAGCTATCGACGGGAATGGCAATTAGACTGAGGGTTTTGCCATAAAAGCCTTGAGCTAGATTAAGAATTGGTGAAAATTTCTTGCAATCGGCACTGTCATCGACATAAAAAACTACCATTGCAGGACGACCTAGCTGAAGTGATTGGGCTAAGCTAATCCGAGGGGGCACAATTGAGCCATTGCCACCATAGAGGGCAAAGATATTGCCATCGTAGCTATCATCGGTGAGTTTTGCTTGGACAGTTTGGGGATTACCCAATACGATTCCAAACAATATGCTTAGGCTTATACAACTTGCGATCGCTACACAAAGCCCTGAATACAAAGATTTCTTCAGCCAGTTTTTCATCATCTTCAACGTAAATTCTTATATAAAACACTATAGAGTCTAGGGTAAGGCTCATACAAAATTAAAACCTGTAGCAATGCAAAATTTGCTTAGGAAATAAAACCCAAATAAATAAAGGCGGCGCTTCGCGCCGCCTTTATTTATTTGGGTTTTATAGAAGCACTAAGCGCAAAACTAATCACCAAATCCGTGAGCACGAATTAGATCAAAGAATTCTTTTTTCATATATGGATCATTTCGGAAAGAACCCCGCACGATTGAGTTAACCATTTTAGTTTCTGGTTCTTTGACTCCGCGCCAAGTCATGCACATGTGCTGAGCTTTGATCACAAATGCTAGCCCTTTAGGTTTAATTAGATTTTCGATGGTGTCGGCGACCATAATTGCCGCTTCTTCTTGGATATGTGGACGACTCATTACCCAGTCCACAATCCGATTGAATTTGGATATGCCAATTACGCGATCGCTAGGCACGATACCAATCCAAGCTTGACCAACAATTGGTACAAAGTGATGAGAACAAGCGGAACGTACAGTAATTGGTCCAAGGGTATAGATTTCATCAAGTTCCTTTGCATTCGGGAAGTCTGTGACTTTAGGCATAGGGTGATAACGTCCCTTAAAGACCTCATCTACATACATCTTAGCTACCCTACGGGCAGTTTCTTTGGTGTTGTGATCGTTGGCAGTATCAATAATCAAAGAGTCAAAAACGCTTTGCATTTTGACTTCGATTTCCTTCTTTAGCTCTTCTCTTTCGATATCGCTGATGTGATGGGCGATCGTGTCATTAGCAAAATAAGGGTCTCCAGCCGCAATGACGCGATCGCGAATAATTTGCGAGATTGCTTTTCTGGTGGGTAGAGTCTCAAGGACTTTTCCATTTTTTGAATCGTTCTCAGAAGTGGTGCTGACAGGGCGAGAGATACTGATCGTCATGGTGTGATACTTACTAAATATCCTGTGAATTAATTTAAAGTCGAGGATGCTAAAAAAATATTGAGAAAATAATAATTAAACATCAAAAAATTTCGTTTGAATGTAATCCAAGCGACCTACATAGAAAGGTACTTAGCTAGTAATTCAAACTATAAAATTTAATATTTATTTTCTCATATTCGCAGATCTGTGGAATTTATTGCTTCTCTCAATAGATTGAACTTTTTCAATCGTGATTTAACATTCCTACATAATTCTAGACTATTCCTGAGTGGCATCGGGGGAGTAAAGCAGAAGTTCCTATGCACCTTATTCCTATTACCTCTCCCAAAGGACAAGATATTGGTCTGCTTAACACTAGCTATGTATTCTTTGTCACTTACACCTTGCTATAACCCCCAGAAGAGAGTTACATCGCGTCGTGTCGCAGCGATCTTCTCGGGTGACTTACTGCTGTAGCTGCGATTGGATAGATATTAAGCTTTAACATCTATAGATATTTATCTATAGATGTTAATTTGTCGGTCTAATAGGCAAGATTTATGAAATATGAAAATAGAGAGATTTTTGCATTTTCAAATCCATCTCAGGTTTTAAAACTATATTTAAAATGTTCCAGCGTTGGGCATGATAACTAGGTCGCTGATAATTGCATCAGATGGCAAATTGACCAAGGACATGATTGATTCGGCAACAGTGGAAGGTTTAAGCATTGCCGAACGATTAAAGCTGGGGGGTACTTTGTCGCCAAGGGTATCCCAGAGAGGTGTATCCACCGATCCAGGACAAATCGACATAATTTTGATGCCGTGGGGTTGTTCCTCGGCGGCGATCGCTTGAGTCAGACCTAAAAGGGCAAATTTACTGGCGCTATAGGCTGCCCAATTCGGAAAGCCTTGTTTCCCCGCGATCGAGGCAACGTTAATAACTGTGCCGCTTTTTTGCGATCGCATCGTGGGCAATGTGGCTTGTAAGCATTGAAAAACGCTGGTGAGATTGAGGTCAAATAATTTTTGCCATTCAGCGAGAGGCATATCGATCAGTTCGCCAATGTAAGCCATTCCCGCATTATTAATCAAAATATCCACACCACCCATATCCGTAACAATCTCTTGGATACTCGCTGAGACTGTAGCAATATCCCCTAGATCGATCGCATAGCCTTTTGCCTTGCTTCCCGTGGATAATTCGCTAAGATCGGGGTTGCGACTAATGAGACTGACCTGTGCGCCTGCTTGTAATAGCATCAGAGCTACCTCTTTACCAATGCCACTACTTGCGCCAGTCACGATCGCTTTCTTACCTGCTAATTTCCCTGTTACTGAATCTGACATGGTTTAACTTGTTTTCTCTTAGTCTACTCCTTTCCCAGTGAATAATTAGTGGTGGGGGGGGGGGGGGG
>CAIJEA010000614.1 GCA_903819605.1 uncultured cyanobacterium
AAACCTTTAGGCATGGAAATTGCCCTGATAACCGATGAAATTGAATCTGCTCATCAAAAGGCGATCGCCGCAGGGGCGATCGAAATAGCAGCCCCGAAAGCTAAACCTTGGGGACAGATTGTTTCCTATGTTCGATGTCCCGATGGAACTCTTGTCGAACTATGTACTCCTATTTCTTAAAAGCTGAAAAATCATGATAGAAACGCTAACCGACCTAGTTCCCGCCCAAGCGATCGCTGAATTTCCCGTCAATTCCTTTTTAGAAAGCATTGTTATCGATGCTGATAATACGTTATTTATCACCAGTCATTACGAAGGCAAGGTCTTTCGCATTAGTGATGGAGCTATTGCAACCCACGCTACGATCGCAGGCAAAGCAACTGGCTTGGCATTGACACCAAATGGAGAACTGCTGTTATCAGGTTGGGACGAAAAGGAAACTTCTGTTGTATGGCATATAGCTGGCGATGGAATGGTCGAACTTTTGACGGAATTACCCGAAGCAATATTTTTGAATGGATTGACTCGATTAGATGGCGATCGCTACTTAATTGCCGATTCCTATCGCGGTGCAATCTGGGAATTGAACGTGCCAACGAAAATGGTTAGCATTTGGCTAGAACATGCCGATCTTGCACGGACTTCGCCTGAAGAAGTTACTCCTGCCGTAAATGGCTTAAAAATTTACGACAATTTTCTCTATGCTTCCAATACGCAAAAGAAGCAGATTGTGAAGATTCCCATTCTTGCCGATCGCTTGGCAGGAGAACCAGAGATATTTCTCGCGGGAGTTAATATCGATGACTTTGCCTTTGATGTCGAAGGGAATCTCTACGGTACGACTCACGTTTTTAATAGCGTAGTGAAGATAGCTCTGTCACTACTATTGCTCAACTAGAGCAGGGCATGGCAGGCAGCACGGCTTTAGCTTTCGGTAAATCTGAAGGCGATCGCACTGGCATCTATGTCACAACCAACGGCGGCATGTCTTTCCCTCCTGCTACAGGGGTTGAATCAGGAAAGGTGGTAAGACTTGAGGTTGGTATTGCTGGATTGCCATTGGTTTAAATCTTGCTAATCACTAATGACGAAACCAATGAATCAAAGCGATCGCATGGAATCAGATGATACTCCCGTAACCATTGACATAATCCTCAATGTGAAGCCATCTTGTCGGGAAGAATTTGAAAGAGTTGCTGCTGAAACGATCGCTGCTGCCGAAATGTTTGAAGGTCATCTGGGAGTGAATATCTTTCGCCCAGATGATACATCAAATCTTCAGTATCGGATTGTATTCAAATTCGATCGCCTCAGCAATTATCGGTTGTGGGAAAGTTCAGAAATCCGCAAAGGTTATCTCGCCCAGCTCAATCGCTTGATTGTAGATGAAGGTAAGTTTCAGGTTCTCACTGGCTTGGAAACTTGGTTTACTCTATCCACCAACAAGGCGATTTTACCGCCAACTCGCTATAAGATGTTCCTTCTCACTTGGGGAATTATCTTTATCTTAATTAATTTCATGAATAGATTGGTAATCCCAAACCTCTCTTTTTTGCCACCACCTCTAGCGACTTTGCTGGTTTCAGGGCTGATGGTATTTGCGATGACTTACATTATCATGCCAAGAGTTACTAAGCTTTTTGCTAAATGGCTCTATCCAAAAGCTTCTTAATAAATCTGATTTGTATATACGTGGGTTAAGAGATGCTAAAAGCGCTTTACGAAGCTGCACTTTACCAGATAAAACTCAATTCTGGTAATCACCCTGCGAAAATCTTGTTACCATACTCATTGGTTACTTTATCAGACAAGTTATTAAATACTTATCATTGATAGGTATTTATCACGTAATGTACAGGATCAAACTTTGTTAGCTCTCTAGGTTGTTACCAATGACTCGTGATGAACTCATCTACAAGATCCAACAAGCCTTTGCGGATGTAACTTATCCTGGTGAGAGTGCTCTTACAACTAGTAGTTATGGCGATGAACCATTGGCACTGATCAAGGAGTTCTCAGGAAAAAAGGATTGGCGACAACTTGATCCCCAGTTTTTAGATCAAGCCCCCGATGGATGGGGATCTGCAATGTCATTTTTCTCCAATGCCGCCTTTCAGTTCTATCTTCCAGCCTACCTAATTGCTGATATTCGAGGCGAACTGAGGTGTGTTGATCCTACATCTCGTTTATGTTCGTTTTTAGCCTTCCCAGGAGAGACAAAGATTGCGAATATCTGGGGCGGCGGAACCATGGAAGAGCGTCGCCGTGAAGAATTTAATCGTTACGATAAGGCAAAGGTATCCGCCATCGTTGCTTACCTTCAGTGGAAACTAGAATCATTTGAGGAGGATATTTTAATTGAGGCGGCTCTTGTAAATTACTGGTTAAAGTTGTCTATTTTTAGCGAAGATTAGCCAAGCAGAAATGATTGGCTTCGTTGTTGAGTTCGGAGAAGTTATTGGCGAGCAAAAAAATTCTAAAACAACCTCTTGACACAAGAAATAAGTGCATATACACTTTAATTATGGATAAGGATATTACCCTAATAAACTCCTCGCTCTTGGGACAAGCGGGTTCAAAGTGCGCCTGTTTCAACCTGCGAAAGGCTTCTCGTGTGATTACACAACACTTTGATGAAGCCCTCAAGCCGAGTGGTTTACTCGCGACTCAGTTCACTATTCTGGTGGCTTTAGCGATGTCAAGATCTGCAACTGTCAACGAGTTGGCTGAGAAACTCGTGATGGATCGCACGACCTTAACTCGAAATCTCAAACCCCTTGAACGTGAGGGATGGTTAAAATCCGAGCCTGGTCAAGACCAGCGAACTCGCGTGATTACCTTAACCGCTAAGGGAGAGGTTGTCTTAGCGAAGGCACTGCCACGGTGGCAAGAGGCTCAAACCATGGTTGAAAAAAACCTTGGACAGCCGCGATGGAATGCTTTGCTGGAAAATATAGTAGAAGCAACTGCCCTAATGCGTTGAATCTAAAAATTTTACAGAAAAAGTGTATATGCACTTAATAATACCGAATTAAAAATTATGACTAAGCCCAAAATTCTAGTCACAGGTGCAACGGGCAAAACTGGTGCAGCAGTGGTAGCTGAACTTCGCAAGCATGATTTTCCAGTGCGGGCGATCGTGCGTAAAGAAGATGCACGAAGTAATGCATTAAGGAAAAACGGCGTTGAAATTGCCATAGCTGATATGTACGATCCAGAGCAGCTTTATATAGCGGCAAAAGGCACTCAACGCGCTTATTACCTTCCGCTCACACGCCCCTATATGATTCAGGCGGCAAACGCCTTTGCCGTGGCTGCCCACGAAGCGAAACTGGAATCCATCGTGCAAATGAGCCAGTGGACATCCTGTGCTTCTCACCCTACCGCGATGACTCGACAGACTTGGCTGATTGATAGAGTATTTTCTATGATACCTGGAGTCGCCCATATCATCTTTAATCCTGGCATGTTTGCTGATAATTTTCTGCGTCTGATTGATTTTGCCGCTTTGCTTGGTATTTTTCCGACGCTAATGGGCGATAGTAAATGTGCTCCTATTTCCAATGAGGATATGGGCAAAGCCGCTGGTGCTTTACTGATGGACGATCCCGTAAAACATGCAGGCAAAAGCTATCGACCAACCGGAACGGATTTGCTCTCAGGAAAGGACATGGCACGGATCGTTGCCAAAGTAGTCGGTCATGGAGTTAAGTCTGTTCATTTACCTCCTTGGATGTTACGTAAAGTCGCACGTCAACAAAATCTTGATCCGTACCAGATATATGTGCTGCTTCAATACGTTGTAGATAAAAACAAGGAACTTTTTCCTATGAAGGTGGCGTGACGCAGGTCATGCAGGAGCTAACTGGCAAATCCGCCGAGAGTTTCGAGGTTACGGCAAGGCGCTATGCGGCGATGCCATTCGCGCAGCAAACCTTCGGCAATCGACTAAAGGCTTTTATTAACTTCATGATTACGCCATTTCATCCAGCTTATGACTTAGTAGCATATGAACGTGCGCTTGAACTCCCGATGCCATCCAAGCCAATGTATTGCATGGAAGATGACCGTTGGAAGAAATCCCACACCGAACAGATGACCGTCTTAAACAGATTTCAACCACAACATAAGGATTCTTATCATGAAACTCTATAGTCTTCCACTCTCTCCATTTGCAGCACGAGTGCGGTTGTCCATCTATCGCAAGGGTTTGAATATTGAAATTGTTCCTCCACCAGAAGGTGGTGTAAAAGGAGATGCCTATTTAGCATTGAACCCCATGGGACAAGTGCCAACTTTAGTTATGGATTCAGGTTTTACGATTCCCGAATCGGCAACGATTTTAGAATATCTAGAAGATGTTTTCCCTTCTCCATCATTGCTTCCTTCTAATGCTGAAGATTTAGCTCGCGTTCGTTTGTTTCTCCGACTCCCCGATTTTCATATTCGACCATCGATCTTTGCCTTGAGGGGAATGCGAGATCCCGCGAATCGCAATGAAGAAGCAATTAAAACTCAGTTTGAAGCCATAGATCGCGGATTGTCCTATATCGATCGCTATGTAAATGGGGATGTCTGGGCTGTAGGCGATCGCCCATCTATCGGCGACTGCGCCCTCGTTCCAATACTCAATATTGTCAGCTTTATTGGATCGAGTTTCGGGCAATCGGATCTAATTGCAAAGCATGAGAAACTTGGCGCTTATTGGCGATTGGCTCAATCTGATGAAATCAATGCGAAAGTAATTTCTGAACAACTAGCAGCAATTCCAAAGGCTTAAAAAACTACTATTTCGAGAAAAAATTATGACTAATAAACCTGAATCTTCCATGCTAAGCAAGCTAGACAACAAAGTCCCCCCGCCAATAGTGGTAGTGTTTTTGGGATTAGGAATGTGGGTACTGGCTCAACTCACACCTACCTTCACAATTGCGCCGCACTTGCGATTGTTCGGCGTGGGAATATTTATTTTTCTCGGTCTATCGATCGCTGGATTGGGCATAATCGCTTTTCGTAGGGCAAAAACAACGATCAATCCTGTACAGCCTGAAGCTGCTTCTACAGTTGTGACTCAGGGTATATTTAGCTACACGCGCAATCCAATGTATTTGGGATTTACTTGTTTGCTAATAGGTTGGATGCTTTATCTGGAGAACTTATGGGCGATTTTTGGAGTAGTTGCTTTTATTCTATTCACCACTCGATTTCAAATCATTCCCGAAGAGAATATATTAAGTGCAAAGTTTGGTTTGGAGTATGGAGAATATCTGAAAAAAGTTCGCCGTTGGCTTTGAACAAGTAAATCCAGAAAGATAAAAGATGGAGTTCATTATGACTAATATGGCTTTGGATAGAAAGCCCTCTCCAAAGTTATTAATGAGCGTGGGAATCGGTTTTGGGTTAATGGCGATCGCCTAGAAATCAAGACTTGCAAAACTAGCGATCGCCTTTAGGAGATGGATTGTTGATGCGATCATACTTGAATTAATATAAAATGCTAAGATGCGAATTTACCTTTGATAAAGTAATTTAACTGCATTAACAAAGTCGTTCAGACTTTTGAAGTTGTATACCGCCCGATGAAAGACTACTCTCTGGAGAAAAGCTGATGAGCGACACTGATAAAAACAAACAGATCATCCAAAACTTTGTTCGATTGGTTTGGAACGGTCGCGATCTCTCGGCATTGAAAGATTTCTGGGCAGAAGATTGTGTAAACCATGCGATGTCAGAAACGGATAATCGCGGTCTTAACGCGCTTCGGATCTATCATGATTCATTCTTTGATGATTTTTTCACCGCTTTCCCCGACATTAAGATTGAGATCGTGCAGCAGGTTGCGGAAGGCGATCTAATTGCAACATACATCACCAGCAAAGGTACACACAGTGGCAGGTTCTACGGTATTCCAGCAACAGGCAAGCACATCTCGACATCGGTGATCCGAATTGATCGCGTTCAAGACGGAAAGATTGCAGAACATTGGTCGGTTTCCGACGCATCTGGACTGATGCAGCAAATTCAATCTTGAGCGAACAACGATTTAAAATGTGCTGCCCATATCTGTCATAGGCAATATATTAATCCAGAGGGTAGACCCAATTTCCCTTACTCGATTTTACTGCTAGAGAGATGATTAAAGGTTATGAGTTGTGATTCATAGTAAACTTTAGATGCAATTTTGAGGTTGAAACTGATGACTCAAAGATTTCAAGATTTATCAACGCAAGAATATTCGGATTTGCCTATATTTTCAGGCGCAAGTTGGGTTGTTTTGGCAGAGCCTGTCCCGAAAGGTTCTATCCATCGTTTGAAGTTGAAGCAAGGAACAATCATTCCAGTACATACACATTTTGTTGATGAATACGTTTTTGTCGTCTCTGGCATTATCAAGACAGGTGATAGGCTTTGTGAGATGGGTTGTTTCTGGAGTACGCCTAAGGAAACGCGGCAAGGTCCACATGAAGCATTGACAGATGTTGAATTAATCACAATCAGGCTCGGAGCAATGGGAGATTTTGAAAGTGCATAGAGTTGCGTTGGCGATCACCAATCGCTCCGTTAAGGTTGTTTGCTTCGTTTCGAGTTTAAGTACTTGAAGGTTGAGACTACGTAATGTTCCCAAAGGTGATCGGCGATCGCAAAGTTAAGAAATTGGTAGGCGATCGCCTAAAAACCACAAATCACAGTAATAGCGATCGCTAATAAGCTGCAACTAAAGTGGATTGAGCAACTTCTGTCAGGCTTCATGGAGACTATTGGAGTAGTCTATTGAGAGCCAAGGAGGATATTTCATTGATTACATCTGCTGTTGAAATATATCACGCAAGATTCCGCAAGGTGCTTGAGTACATTGATGCTCATCTGGATGAAGACCTCACCGTTGATCGCCTCAGCAGCGTTGCTGCATTCTCGAAGTATCATTTTCACAGGCAGTTCTCTGAGTTTTTCGGGATTAACGTCTATAAGTACATTCAGCTCAATCGCCTGAAGCGTGCTGCTTATCAACTAGCTTTTCGCGATCGCAGTTCGATTATCGATATCGCGCTGGCAAGTGGCTACGAAAACCCTGAATCGTTTTCTCGCGCATTCAAGAAGAGCATAGGGCAGACCCCTTCCGATTTCAGAAATCAGCCGCAGTGGAATCCTTGGCACTCGATTTACCAACCATTAAGTGACCTAAGGATCAATTACATGAAACCAGAAAACCAACCTGTGCAAGTCAAGCTAATTAATTTTAAAGACACCAAAGTTGCTGCTCTTGAGCACCGTGGCGACCCAAATCTCATAGAGAACTCTGTACGCAAGTTTATCGAATGGCGAAAACAGAACAATCTACCTCCTAAGGTCAGTGACACCTTCAATATCCTCTATGACAATCCAGCCGAAATTGCACCAGACGACTATCGCTTGGATATCTGTGCAGTAACAGAACGCGAGGTAGCTGACAATCAATTTGGGATTGTAGAAAAAACTATTCCCGGTGGTAGATGCGCCGTATTGCGGCATATAGGCTCTGACACTAACCTTGGTGAAAGCATCACGTATTTGTACTCCAAGTGGCTACCTTTGAGCGGAGAAGAACTGCGAGACTTTCCACCGTTTCTTCAGAGACTTAGTTTTTTCCCAGATGTGCCTGAGTATGAGGCGATTATAGATATTTTTCTTCCGCTCAAGTAACCTCGCCGCAGATTAGACGAAGCCTTGGACTTTCAGTGAGTGTCATAAATAGCGATTGCCTAGTGACTTCTACTGAGCGATCGCTAATAATCAGCACTTACGGCAGATAAAGATGGGCTCGCTATGTTCTAAGGATAAATTTTTCAAAGCGATCTCAATAACGCAAAACTTTGGTAGATAGATAATTGAGGCGATCGCAAAATTCAACCGTTATCTCCTAAATGCATTCATCATCGATCGCAAAATTAAAGATTTGTTCTATTAGAGTTATTGAGAGACAAATGTGCCACCATCTCAGCACGTGATGATACATTTAACTTTCGATACATCCTTTTTAAGGCTTGTTTTACCGAGTTTTCCGTAATCCACAATGCCGCTCCAATTTCTGAACTGGTTAATCCTTGAGCAACTAATTCGGCAATTTGTGATTCTCGATTAGTTAAATGATTTATATTTGAGCCAAAAGCCACGGTTTGCGATCTCAATGCCGCTAAACGGCTGGAAATATGTAAACACACAGCATTAAGGTCTGCCAAGTTATCGGTATTAAAAGCAGGATCGTTACGATGGCGAGTAACAGCAATTCCGCCCACAAGTTGCCCATAACTGATAACGGGTCCAAGCATGACATGACCATGATCTTCACGAGGACAGATTTTTTGCCACATGCCCACAGGTAAAATCACTTCTTCATGGACAGCAGCATGGCGTTGAACTAAATAGCGCAACACAGGATTGGAGTCTAGAGATAGAGCCAATCTGATCATGTTAGGAGCCTTAGTATTTATCTTTGGTATTTGGTCTAGGAAAATCAGTCCCCACCGAGTTGCCGCAAAATATTCACCTATTTGCGCCATGATTGGCTGTCTCAGTTCTTGGTCATTCTGAACTTGGGCGATCGCCGTAAATAAATTCTGTAAAGTTTGCATCGTTCTTGCTTTGTGATTAAAGAGTACCCGTTCGAGGTCTATTCATAAATTGGGATTGAAATTATCTTAGCTTTATTGAATTTGAAATTAGGAAAAAATAGATGAGTGCTACGGAAAGATTACAAATCGGCATTTTTATTTGTCCCAATTGCTATATCCCAGACGTAATTGGCGTTTATAGCGTATTTAGTGTTGTACCAGAGTGCGATATTCATTTTATTTGGCAGAACAAAGACATTGTAGTAGGATTTCCCAATTTCCCAATGCAACCAACCACCACATTTGCAGAATGTCCTCAGCATCTTGATGTTTTGTGTATTGGAGCAGTTACAGGTGTTCTACCCAATGAAGCTTTGAAATTTCTTGTAGATATTGGCAGTCAGTCAAAGTATCTAATTGGTATTTGTGGTGGGAGTTTAATGTTAGCAGCACTAGGATTACTGAAGGGCTATCGAGCGACAGCGAGTTTTTCTTTGGTTGACGACCTTCCCAAGTTTGGGGCAATTCCAGTAAAAGGAGGTGAAGTGGTTGTCGATCGGAACCGAATTACCGCGAGTCCAGTTTGTGGTTCTTTTGATGCAGGCTTAATTGTTTTAAGTAATCTGCGTGGTGAAGATGCTGCAAAGGAAGTTGAGTTGACGCTCGAATATGCACCTCATCCGCCCTTTGGTACGGGTAGTCCAGAGTTGGCAGGAGTGGAACTTACACAAAAAGTGATGAGGAAGTATGAAGCAGGCTTTAACGAGTTTCGGCAAGCAGCTCAGAGTGTTTATGAGCGTTTGATTTAAAAAGAAGGATTGATTATGAAATACGCAAGAAAAACCGCTTCGATTGGAGGAGCGACTTCAGATTCATCACTAGCGATCGCCGATCTAAATAAACCATTAATACTGGGATTGTATATTGTAGCGATTCTATTTAATCTCTGTCTAATCGCCCAAGTATTTACTGTAGGAATGGCTTACTTTTACGATCCTGAATGGTGGCAGATTCATGGTTGGTTGGTTCGTGGGTACGGTGGGCTGTCACTAATTTTAGCGATATGGGTTTGTTTTGGTAATTTTTCTCAACGGATTCGCAGCCTTGCAATTAGTATGCCAATTGTTTTAGGACTTCAGGTCTTGACAATTCACTTAAAAACTCCAATTCCTCTTGCTGTTGTCCATCCTTTAATCGGTTTCACTCTATTTTCGGCTTCTACGTCATTGGTACATCGGATAAGTGAGTTCATATTTCCAAAGACTGAACTGAAGTAATTAGCCAACTAGCGATCGCCTTTAAGAGATAGATTGTTAATGCGATCGCCTAGAAATCACGACTCAGGGTAATAGCGATCGCCCTCACCAAACCTCTAATAGATAGATAATTGAGGCGATCGCCTAGAAATTACGACTTATGATAATAGCGATAGCTTCCAGCAAACCCTTTAGCAGATAAATAATTTAGGCGATCACTCTATTTCAAGTTATAGTATATACGCAACAACACGATCAGAAGTATTTCTCATGTCTATCAATGGAAGCTGCCACTGCAAGGCTACACAGTTCGAGGTCTCTGAAGCTCCCGACTCTTTAACTCAATGTACGTGTTCATTTTGCTCTAAACGTGGAGCGTTGCATGCTTACTACAAGCCAGAGCAGTTCAAACTAAAAACCTCGCGAGATCGGGTTTCGACATATCAGTGGAATACCTACACTGCGGCTCACCACTACTGTGCAATTTGCGGTTGTGGAACTTATTCAGAAGCGCCCGACTTTTCTACTGGAAAGCCAGACTTTGGGAATATGAAGGTTAGCGTCAACGCACGTCTCCTTGATAACTTTGACTTGAGCAACATTAAAGTCAATATGATCGACGGCAAGAACTTTTAGTGAGTATTGCTAGTGAACAGTCGGAAAGTTAAAAAGCGAACCACCGAGCATGGACGACTAACCCCTCGCTCAATCTGGGTGACAACTGCATGAAGAACCAGATTATAGTCTTCGCTTTTGTCAGGAACATCATGATCGGACGCGAAGGAATGACCAAGAGCTTCCTATTGAATGCATTTGCTGACTGCGGAGCCAGCAAGCCTGAGTCATTTTTGTCTACTGGAAACTTTGCTTTTACCCTGGGCGAAGGCGAACTAAAGGAATTCGAGAACGAGATCTCGAGAGTGATTGCCAAGACGTTGGGAAGAGTTGAGCCTGTGTTCTGTAGAAGCCTCACATATATCACTTCATTGATTGAGTCAGGTCCATTTCAAGGAAAAGACGATCCAAAAATCTATGAAAGATGCGTCTCATTTCTGAGTCAAGCACCGTCCAGCAGTCTAGTGTTACCGATAGTCTCGAAACGTGGTGACGTTGAAGTTTTCAAGCTTGCTAAAGCTGAGGCATTTAGCACGACACGGCTGATCGGTGGGCGTACAAGCTCCGCAGGAACAATCCTTGAACCACTACTGGAGTCTAAAGTAACGACGCGCAACTGGAATACCGTGCTTAGGTTGTACTCAAGAGCCTTGAAATGAAGCCTAACCATTCGTTCTACTTGACACCATCCGAAATAGACGTTGCTGGTGAGATTGGTTGTTATACCAAACCTTGAAGTCCCGTAAATTGGCTGTTATTAGACAAGTTTAAGCAATCAAAAATGGTTGGCTTTATTATTGATTTCGGAGAAGTTGTCGATGATCACAAGAGCTAAGAACTAATAAAGGATCGCCATCTAAAAAGTAACAAGTCTTTTGAGACTAATTGCGTTTTGGATAGCGATCGCCTTCAGCATACCTTTAGCAGATAGACAATTGAGGCGATCACCTAGAAATCACGACTCACAGTAATAGCGATCGGCTTTAGGAGATGGATTGTTGATGCGATCTCCGAGAAATCATGACTCACGGTAATAGCGATCGCCTTTAGAGTATGAATTATGAGGCGATCGCCTAGAAATCACGAATCACAGTAACAGCGATCGCCTACAAAAAAACCTTTAATAGATAGATAATTGATGCGATCGCCTTTTAGCTATATCGGAATCTGTACTAATTTTTCATAAATATCCAGATTAAACTAAAGTTATTTTGTAAATCCCAGTTAGATATTTAGATATATGGAGAGTCAGCAAAAATGAATTTGGCAGAGATTCCAGATAATATACCAATTCCTAAAGATGATGGTGCAGCAGATCATTTACTTCATAGCAGATTACCTGAATTAACTCTTCGTGCCACAAATAACGAATTAATTAATATTGGGAAATTGGCTGGCATCGTTGTGATTTATATCTATCCAATGACTGGAAAACCAGATACACTATTACCATGTGGTTGGAATGAGATTGCAGGAGCAAGAGGATGTACACCGCAATCATGTGGTTTTAGGGATCATTATTCAGAACTTCAGGCTCTAAATACATCGGTATTTGGACTTAGCGTGCAGGAGACAGATTATCAATTGGAAGCTAAAGAGCGTTTACATTTACCATTCGAGCTAATCAGCGACTCTAAACTACTACTTAAATCAACGCTTAACTTACCAACATTTATAGTTCAAGGTATGGAGTTATACAAACGAATTACATTGATAGCTAAAGATGGCAATATCGAAAAAGTTTTCTACCCTGTATTCCCTCCTAATGAAAATGTAGATGCCGTGATTAAGTGGTTGAGCAAATATCTAACACAAGATAAAGATCCGCTCTGAGTTTCATCTTAATTTGACTAACTCACAACTACAAAACCAAACTTAAGTACAGGATTTTATTAAACTTAGGGACAATTCAAGAACTAGCGATCGCCTCACAACAGAAAACTTAGCTAATTTGTAATATAAAATCTAGTTGAGACCCATCATTCCCCTAAGATGTCCCATGCTCAAGCCTGTAATACTTACCGTTGATGATGACCCCGCAGTATTGCAAGCGGTGGCTAGAGACTTACGACAGCAATATGGCGATCGCTTTCGGATTGTACGAGCAGACTCTGGAGCATCGGCACTTGATACCACACAGCAACTCAAACTTCGCAATGAAGCGATCGCCTTGTTCTTAGTGGATCAACGGATGCCCCTAATGAGCGGCGTAGAATTTTTATAACAGGCGAGTGACATCTTTCCCGAAGCAAAGCGAGTGCTGCTAACTGCCTATGCCGATACAAATGCCGCGATCGCCGCAATTAATACCGCTAGACTGGACTACTACCTATTAAAGCCTTGGGACCCTCCACAGGAAAAGCTTTATCCTGCCCTTGATGACTTGCTCAACGATTGGCAAGCCAACTTTAAACCCGAATTTCAAGGCGTAAAAGTAATTAGCGATCGCTGGTCTCCGCAATCTCACAATATTCGCGATTTCCTTGCCCGTAACCAAATTCCCTATCGTTGGCTCGATATTGAAACTAATCCTGAAGCTCAGAAATTTCTGCAATATGCTGGAGAGAAAGGTAATCCCTGCTTGCCTTTGGTAATTTTGCCTGATGGCATGAAATTAGTTAAACCTAGCATTACTGATATCGCGGGAAAAGTCGGACTACAAACGGAAGCTGAAAAACCATTTTACGATCTCGCCATTATTGGTGGTGGTCCCGCAGGACTGGCCGCCGCAGTTTATGGAGCTTCGGAAGGATTACGCACCGTGATGATTGAGAAGGAAGCCCCTGGAGGACAGGCAGGAACCAGCTCACGCATCGAGAACTATTTAGGATTTCCTGTGGGCTTGAGTGGTAGCGACCTCGCTCGACGCGGAGTCACCCAAGCCAAGCGTTTTGGGGTAGAAATCCTAACACCCTTAGAAGCAACAGGCATCCGCATAGAGAACAACTATCGCATCATTACATTATCTAATGGTTCGGAGATTAGTTGTCACGCCCTAATTTTAGCGATGGGCGTAGCTTGGCGCAGGTTAGACGTAAAGGGAATTGACCAGTTCACTGGTTCAGGAATCTACTATGGTGCGGCTCAAACTGAAGCATCGGCTTGTCAAAATGAGGAAGTTTATATAGTGGGTGGAGCGAACTCCGCAGGTCAAGCGGCGATGTATTTCTCGAAATATGCCAGCAAGGTTCGCATGTTAGTACGTGGTGAATCCCTCACTAAGAGTATGTCCCAATATTTAATCGATCAGATTGCGGGAACTCCTAATATCGAAGTTTTACCTTTCCACAGTGTTGTAGAAGTTAAAGGCAGCGACAAATTGGAAGAGATTGTGGTGAAGGATTCGCAAACTGGTGAGGTAAAAACTCTAGCGGCAAGTTCGCTATTTATTTTCATTGGTGCAACTCCTAGCACGGAATGGCTAGGAGATCTGATTCAACAAGACGATCGCGGTTTTGTAAAGACGGGTTTAGATATTGAGAAAACTACGCCTTGGCAATTGAAACGCGATCGCTTCTTGTTAGAGACAAATATTTCTGGCATCTTTGCGGTGGGAGATGTGCGTCACGGCTCGGTTAAGCGCGTTGCCTCAGGCGTAGGCGAAGGATCGATTTGCGTGCAATTTGTGCATCAACATCTTGCCAATGTTTAACCCTCAAAGGGAAAAAGATTGCGAAGCAATCTTTTTTTCTTTGTTTATAGTCTAGGAGATTGCCATGCTCTGCGCTGATACTCTATTACAACTGGAACTCTTTCAGACTTTGCCCATCGAGAGAATTAAGTGGATCTGCGATCGCGTCCAGCCAATGCACCTGAAAGCAGGAGATATTCTCTGTCGAGAAGGCGATCGCCCCGATGGATTTTACATTCAAGTGAATGGAATTACTAACATCAGCCGCATAAGCCAAGGCGTTGATATGCCCATCGGTCGGCATGAAGGATTATCCTTCTTTGGTGAAATTCAAGTCCTCTCCGACGATAATGTACCTGTGACCTTAGAGGCTGTCAACGAAGTCCAACTCTATCGACTCTCTAGCGAAGATTTTATTGATGTGCTGCATTCTTGCCGTGAGTTCGAGAAGCTCATGTTTCGGATCGTCCAGAAACGTTTGCGCGGTCTAGAATCTTTCATTCAAACCCGTGAGAAAATGGCTGCTCTCGGCACTCTCTCCGCAGGACTCGCCCACGAACTAAATAATCCTGCGGCGGCTCTAGTGCGTGCTTTAAAGGATTTGAAGCCTGCAATGCTGGAACTACAACGCATGAATTTAGTTTACGGTCAGCGCCAAGTCGATGAGGCGCATACTGCCGAATGGGTAAAAATTCGGGATTCAGGCTTTGAAGCGATCGCGAATCTGTCAACTAATTCTCTAGAACTAAGCGATCGTGAAGATCGCTTACTGGAATGGTTAGAAGATTATGGCGTACAAGAAGCTTGGAAATTAGTAGAACCTTTGGCTCTAGGTGGTGTTGAACCAGAAATCTTATCCTCAATGATGGAACGTTGGCGCAACGATTCTACCGAATTGAGAGATATGGGACTGCGATGGTTAGCTCTATCCTTTGATGTGATGGCAATGATTGGCAATGGGCTGAATGGTGCAGAGAGAATCTCGACATTAGTACAGTCGATGAAGTCCTATTCCTATATGGATCGTGGTGCACAGCAAAAAGTTGACATCCACGAAGGCATTGAAGATACGCTGCGATTATTTTCGTTCAAACTCAAGCATGGCATTACGATTAAACGCGATTACGATCGGAGCTTGCCACAGATTTTGGCTTTTGGAAGCGAGCTAAATCAGGTATGGACGAATTTAATTGATAATGCGATTTACGAACTAGAAAACAAAGGTACATTTGACGGATCACCTGCCACGATTACGATTCGCACTTGTCACAGAGATAAACGTTTAGTAGTAGAAATTATCGACAATGGACATGGCATCGATCCAGAAGTTAAAAATCGTATTTTTGAACCCTTTTTTACTACTAAACCAATGGGTAAGGGTTCAGGATTAGGGCTAGATGTAGTCAGACGCATTATCGAAAATCGACATCAGGGAAGCTTAGCGATCGAGTCTGTCGCTGGTAAAACTTGCTTCATTGTGTTCATACCAATACATTATTCCACTTGATCTCAAAAAGAGTTGGCATGACGCGCTAAAGATTACAAATTAAATATTATGTTTTTGGATTTTGATTCAGTGCAAATTAACCACACAATTTTCTAAACTTTGAAATATTTTTAATGTTGACAAAGGATCAATAGTACAACAATTTAATGTAAATGACTAATTTAGATTGTTAATTTAAAGCCCATCAAATTCTTGAATATAAGTTTTCATCTGATCAACTAAATCAATAATTGATAGCCATACTTTAGCATAGGATTGAATTGATTGTTTGGCTAGAAAAAATAGGCTTTAGTGGTAGTGATGGTAGGGCTTCTATCCTACAATTTTGTAGATAATCAACAAATGAGTTATTAGAGCAATTACCGCTCAAGCCCAAAAGATGAAGGTGTTGCAAAGCAACGCCTTCATCTTTTGGGCTTGAGCGCAAAGCGCTGCAATATTGTTGACATACTAATTAGGCTTTGGAATTGGTGCGCTAAA
>CAIJEA010000615.1 GCA_903819605.1 uncultured cyanobacterium
AGATTCCAGATTTTTTGGATAGTGGTGCAATGACTCCAGAAATGTATCCTGAGATTGGTTCACTTGTTGGATCGGTTGTAGTTGTCTATACTGAAGACGATCGCAATCAAGTTTGGTTAAGTGTCAGGGCAACCGCATAAAAGAGTGAATAAAATCAGGAGAAAATAACAAAAGAAAAGCAGCAATGAATACCCCTATCGAAATAAGTTTGCTGGGACACTTTGAGGGAGTAGAAGATCCACGAGATAATCGAGGGAAAGAGCATATCTTGCTAGACATAATCGTGATCGCAATTTGTGCGGTGATTAGTGGGGGAGAAAACTGGGAAGACATAGCGCTATTTGGACAATCAAAACAAGACTGGCTGGGGACATTTCTTCAATTACCGCATGGGATACCCTGTGATGACACATTTGCCCGAGTATTTGCGCGACTAAACCCGCAACAGATGCAAAACAGCTTCATTAGTTGGGTGAAATCAGTGAGTCAAGAGCTGAAGGGAGAGGTAGTAGCCATCGACGGCAAAACCTTAAGACACTCCTACGACCGAGGCTCAGACAAAGGCGCAATCCATATGGTGAGTGCATGGGCAAGTGCTAATCGATTGGTATTAGGTCAACGAAAAGTCGATGATAAATCTAACGAAATCACCGCAATACCAGAGTTATTAAAGCTGTTAGAAATTAAAGGCTGTATTGTGACGATTGACGCAATGGGATGTCAAAAAGAAATAGCCAGTCAAATCTTACAACAGGAAGCCGATTATGTCTTAGCGCTCAAGGGTAATCAGGGCAGTCTGTTTGAGGATGTGAAGTGGTTATTTGAGCAAGCTATAAACACTGATTTTGTGGATGTAGAGCATGACTTTTGCCAATCCATCGGCAAAGGTCATGGACGCTTAGAAATTCGACGTTGTTGGACTTTATCTAATTTGGATTACCTTACACAATTGCCTTTATGGGCTGGTTTACAGACTATTGCCCTAGTGCAGAGTGAACGCAAAGTAAATGGTAAAGTCTCCACTGAGAATCGCTACTACATTTCTAGCTTGCCTTCCAATGCAACCGTTATTGCTGAGGCTGTTCGTACTCATTGGTCGATTGAAAATTCATTACATTGGGTTTTGGATGTCTCTTTTCACGAAGATGCTTCCCGTATTCGCAAAGATAATTCTCCTGAAAATATGGCTATGTTGCGACACTTTGCTCTTAATCTCTTAAGTCGTGATAAGTCTTCTAAGTTCAGTATGCGCGCGAAACGTAATAAGGCAGCTTGGGATCTGGCTTATCTTAACCATCTCCTTTCCCTTTGATTTTTTATGCGGTTGCCCTGGCACCCCCTATGCTTTTTGGGTTTTATGGGCAATTCGCTGCTAGACTAACAAAAGAAAAAAATTTTAAAGATTAGCACCAGTACTGAATCGATGCCTCAAGACACCGTTGCGACTGTTTCGACTTCTGCGCCCAATATCACTACAGATGAAGCCCTAACTATTTACGAAGATATGGTATTGGGACGTACTTTTGAGGACAAGTGCGCTGAGATGTATTATCGCGGAAGAATGTTTGGGTTTGTGCATTTATATAACGGTCAAGAAGCCGTTGCTAGTGGTGTGATCAAGGCGAT
>CAIJEA010000616.1 GCA_903819605.1 uncultured cyanobacterium
AAGAACCAGATTTTTAGTGGCGCGGCGGAGCCGCGCCACTAAAAATCTGGTTCTTTTTACTGCGCGTCCCTAACTATGAACCAGTGACTAACCAGAAAACCGATCGTAATCCATCACGCAAAGACTTAGCAGGATTTTCAGATTTAATTTCTGAAGGAATCGATATAGGATGCATCTCAATGCCACGACTACCTAAAACAATTTTGCCAATAATGAGGGCACGAGGCATATGGAAATCTGAAGTAAGCACATACACATCGGTAATTTTACGTTGCTGAAACTCTGTCACCATAATTGTGAAGTTGGTGACAGTATCGACAGCACGATAATCTAAATGAATACGACTACGCGCTACTCCTGCGCGATCGAATACATATTGAGCATACTCCTCAGGACTGCCTGACGAGACAAAAATTGGCAGTTGTGGATGTTGTAAAGCAAATTGAGCAGCAAATTTTTCACGGGTGGGAGAACCTCCTAGGACTAAAATTGCCTGTGGCTCTCTAACTGATGGACTGGCGCTGATCGGGGGTAAACAGGGCAACCCAAATATCATGCAACCAGAACCAATTAACCCAGATAAAGCTGTCATAGAACTTCCTCTAGGAAATGGGTTAATCATTATTATTCTTGAGTTGCGAACCAGCAAAATATTATCTGCATGATGGAACAATATGCAACAAGATATTTCTAGTTTTTTGAGAGTCGTACCCGAAAGATGCAATCCTCAAAAATCTAGTTCGCGTCTGCCCTCGATCGCCTTGGCGAGTGTTACCTCATCTGCATATTCTAAATCACCTCCCATCGGAATACCAAAGGCAATTCGCGTAACTTTTGTAAAAGGTTTTAATAAACCACCCACGTACAAAGTTGTAGTTTCACCTTCAACACTAGGGGCGATCGCCATAATTACCTCAGCCACTTTATTACCACTGACTCTCCGCACTAGGGTTTGAATATTAAGCTGATCGGGGCTTATCCCATCCATTGGTGAGATTAATCCACCAAGAACGTGATATTTACCGCGATATTCTCGTGTTTTTTCGAGAGCAATCAGATCGCGAGAGTCCGCAACTACACAAATAATTGCGTTATCACGGCTAGGATGGGCACAAATTTCACATATTGGTTCTGCCGATAAATGCCCACAGATGGTGCAACTACCAACTTGCTGCTTTGCTTGAACTAATGCTTGAGCTAACGCTTCAACCTCTTCTGTAGGGCGTTTGAGAATGTGCAGCGATAGACGTTGGGCTGTTTTTGCCCCAACCCCTGGTAGGCGCTGCAATTGTTCGATGAGATTGGCTAAAGGTCGAGTGTACAAGACAGCAAAGGCATGAAGTAACGTTAATAATTTTAACGTTACTTAGTCAACGTTAGCTGAGCATAGTCGAAACCTATCCTATGGGATTGACTTTAACAAAACGATCTTGTAAATCATAGGCTTCTCTTTCCATTAGATTGTTTTCGTACTTTTGTTTAGCTCGCTTATATTCCACAAAATACTGATAGCCAAATTGGTCTAAGCCTCCACTCTGAGCACATTGACGCACGTGAACCATTTCATGTGCTATGAGCGCCAATTGTTTCAAATCTTCAGGATTATAGGAATTACGAATATAAATGCGATCGCAATAGGTTTGGGCGATCGTCTCGACTCTACCAAAATGCACAGCAACGTTGCCAAGTACCCATCGATCCATCATTTGCGCGTTGTAAATAACCGTGACGCGATCGATATAGTCAATAAAATAGCGGCGTAGGTAGCGTTTCTGGACATTATCGAGAGGTATACCTTCGCCATTTTTAGAACGCATCGTTTTCGCGGCTGCTTGATATGCGATAGATCCTGCCTGTCCCCAAGCTTCTTCCGCTAGGCTCGATTTTGATTCGGAGTTAGCAAAAAAGCCCATGTCTGAAATCCCTATGGCTGTTACTAGCGCTAGGGTCAACAAAATTAAAAAGCTGATTCTCCGAATGATATTCATCTGGATATATGGCGGTTCTGTCTATGGTCAACAAGTAAATCTCCAAAAGACCCGCTTAATAAGAGCTTTGAAAAGTTATTGATACTTATCTATTTTAGAGAGGGCGTTTGCCTAGCAACCTCCTTCAAAGTAATCTTAAGGATTTTGATTTAATTCGTTGGAAACAATTACTACCGTAATGTTATCTCGACCACCTCGCAGTTTTGCTGACTCGATCAAGGATTGGGCTGCCTGCTGACCGTTGCGAATACTCTTAAGTTGATGCGCGATCCGATCATCGCTCAGCTCCTCCGTCAACCCATCGCTACAGATCAAGAAGCGATCGCCAGGTTGCCATTCGATTTCCCGCGCAGTGATTGATTTAAGATCTTCACGCCCCAGACATTGCAATAACATATGTCGCCAAGGATGACTTTTAGCCTCATCAGGATTGACAACTCCAGTTTGGATCGCCCGCGCAATCCATGTATGGTCATCGCTAATCTGTTCGAGTTTAGCTCCCCGCAAGCGGTATAGGCGCGAATCACCAATATGGCAATACCAAGGCTGCTCGTCACGAAACAGCAATATGACGATGGTTGTACCCATGTCCGATCGCACAGGATTAGCGGCTTGATCGTTAATAATTGCTTGGTTTGCCTTATCGATCGCATCTTGCATCAGCTTTTGGGGATCGCTCTCCACAGACCAAATAGCCTCAAGACAGTCACGAATTGAATCGACCGCAATTTGACTGGCTACCTCGCCACCTGCATGTCCTCCCATGCCATCAGCAACTACAAAAAATCGTCCCTCAGGATCGATATAGTAAGAATCTTGATTGGCTGATCTGACACAGCCTGTATCGGTTGCCCCTGCAAATAGACGCTTCATGTTAGGTGGTTCGGCTCGACGTATTGAATTGACCAGTTTTGGTACAGCGATCTTTAGTGTAGCCTCCATAGGCAAAAACTAAAGTAATTCTTATTATGAAAATTAGGATGAACTAAAGTCCGTCAATGGTGGACTTTTACTGTGTATTTTATTAGTACTTGCAGTATAGAGTCATCGCAAATTATATAAAACTAGCAATTCTCATTATGAAACCGATTTTGAGATTTTCATCACCCTAGTCAAGAAAAATCCCAAAATTGGTTTTAAAGAAAGTAAGCTAAATGCCAACTTTCTTTAAAACCAATTTTCATACTGATATGGCTGGAGTCAATCAGTAACTTACCTCAACGCTCGGGACGATCTATGCGCGATAGCAATCGCAATAAAACTGATATAAAAATTACTCCAACGATCGCAGCAAAGATCGCAGGAATCTGCAAGTTATTAACAAATAAAAGAGTGGCACATAGTAAACAGGTGGCACTTAATAAAGCATAAATTGCACCGATCCCAACATTGCTGAGCCGCCTTAACATTCGATCGGTTTCTTGGGATTTAATCCTGACGCGAATATCGCCACGATCGAGTTTGGATAGTGTTTCGTCAATACGGCGAGGTAAAGCAATCGCAGTATTACTAACCTGCGCGGCTTGTCTACCTAACTCACCGAAAAACGCGGTGGATAAATTTCCTGATTCCTTGCTACTACCATTTTCCATAAGATTTGTTGCGTAGGGTTTCGCGACTTCCATAAAGTTAAAGCTGGGATCGAGTCCTTTTCCCAAGCCCTCAAGTGTTGAGAGTGCTCTGATCACAAAGGTAAATGTTGCGGGAAATCGAAATGGTTGATCGTAAGCAATGTCGTACAAATCATCGCTGATGGCAGCAACCGACTGCTTCTCCATCGGCTGTCCCATAAAATTATCGAGCATATACTGCACCGATCTCCTAATCGGACCAATGTCACCCGTAACTTCTAAAGCGCCTAGTTCGATTAAGGAATTAACCACTGCATCCGCATCTTTTTGGGCAATCCCAAAGAAAGTTCGTAATAATTTTTCACGGGTGATCGATTGGATCTGTCCCATCATCCCGAAATCATAGAAAATTAATTCCCCTTTACCAGTTACCGCTAAATTGCCAGGGTGCGGATCGGCGTGAAAAAATCCATGATTGAGCAACTGCTCTAGATATGCCTCTGCACCAATTCTGGCGATCGCTTTGCGGTCAACCCCTGCGGCTTCAAGCGCATCATAATTGCTGACCTTGATCCCTGGCATATATTCCAAAGTCAATACCCGCCTCGATGCATAGCGCCAATAAACTCGGGGAACCATAATGCGGCGATCGCCTCGAAAATTACGGCGAAATGTATCTGCATTACGTCCTTCGTTTAAGTAATCTGCCTCTTGATAGAGTATTTTGCGACATTCTTCATAGATGCCAACCCAGTCGCGCCCACGTCCATGTTTAGGATGATTTTGAAAATATTGAGCGATCCGTTTGAGAATACCTAAATCGATGGCAAATAGTTTTAATAGCCCTGGACGTTGTACCTTAACAACAATTTCTTCGCCAGTATGTAACTGTGCTTTATGGACTTGCCCTAAACTTGCCGCCGCGAGGGGAATCGGATCGAAGTAGCCAAACATTTCATCTAACGGTTTACCTAAATCAGCTTCGATGATTTGTCTAGCTTTTGCGGCTGTGAATGCGGGAACCTCATCTTGTAATTTTGATAGCTCCTCAACAGACTCTGTCGGCAAAATATCTGCCCGCGTAGATAGCAACTGTCCAACCTTAATAAATGTAGGACCTAGTTGCAGCATTGACTCTCGCAGCCAGATCGCCCGTTTACGAGTACGCTTTTTGACCTTGGCTTCAGTTTTGCCGCCAACGTAGCTCCATTTTTTGCTGTCACTCCAAACCATCCAAGAGAATGTTAGGACTGTGCGCCAAATGTCTATGGTGCGAGCAAGTTCAGAGTAGTTGTCACGACTCCAGCGATAATTAGGTTCAGAGGATAAAACTGACACGATTCACTAACGGCAGAAGGACAATTAAGAAATCTGTAACAAACCTTTACATCTTAACCTGAGTATTTGTCCAAAACCAAAACCATAGGGACAATTTGTCAATTAGTGTCTGTTATTATGCTGTTGATTAAGACACCACCAGATTAATTTCCTGACTACTTTTATGGAAGCTTTCAATCCGATTCCTCCAGAGTGGGTCGAAAAGGCGACACATGCCAATGGGTTTTGCTGTCCTCGTTGTGGGCAACCTCCAAGTAAAGCTGAAGCTGTGTGGGTTAACCGCCGATCGCCTGTTTATACCGAAAATCATCAACGCAAATGGCAAGAATTTTATCGCTGTGAGTGCCAATCGATTTGGTGGGCTTGGAGTAACGATCGTCCACCATCAGAATTTAGCGATCGGACAATTCGGAACAATTATGATGACGATTTAAATTGAATAGATGAAATCGCAAGTAGCATTAGTTCTCGCTTTGTCCTTCGTTTTAGGTGCATATGCCAGCTTTTTACCAGATTGGACAGGCACTTATATAGTTTTCGGAATCGGCTTTGGCTTATCGCTGATTATTCCTGTAATTTGGCGTTTGGGACCCAAACGCTGGGTTTATCTGCTAGCAACTGCGATCGCAATTTTTGCTTGCTTTTATGTAAAATTTCGCACTCCCCAACCACAACCAAACGACATTTCTAAGTATGCACCCCTATCAAGTGCGATTGTGAGAGGGAGGGTAATTGAGGCTCCTAGTCTAACTCGTAGTGAAAGAGCAAAATTTTTAATGGAGGTGCAAGAGCTTAATCCATCTGGCAACTTAAATATCAAAGATCTTAATCAAACACAAAACTCTGCACCGACGGCTAATAATGCGATCGCCAATACCGATGCTAATAAAAAGTTTAGTGCTGCTTCAGGTAAGTTATATGTGACCGTACCCTTGATTGAGGTAACTGGATTACGCGCAGGACAGACTGTTGAACTATCAGGCAGGATTTATCTACCCAGCCGTGCCGATAATTTTGGGGCTTTTGATTTCAAGTCTTATCTAGCGCGTCAGGGGATTTTTGCAGGAATGAGTGGGCGATCGCTAATTATGCAAGGCGATCCACCCTCTTTTGGCGAATGGTGGTTTGTTAGCAAAATTGTCCGTTCCCATGTGATGGGTGCTGGCGTGCCCGAAGGATCGCTACTTAGCTCATTAGTGCTGGGAAGTCGAGCGGTAGATTTGCCAAGCGACCTAAAGGATGCTTTTATCCAAGCGGGTTTAGCGGCAGTATTGGCAGCTTCAGGGTTTCAGGTGACTTTAGTATTAGGGGCGGCGATCGCATTAAGTCGTAATAATTCGCTCAAGCTGCAATTTTTGATTGGTAGCCTCTGTCTGGGCGGATATTTATTGCTAACGGGTGGCAGTCCATCAATTTTGAGAGCAGTCGTGATGGGCTTTGGTAGTTTAATCGGTTTAGTCGTGCAGCGGCGTAGCCGTCCAGCGATCGGGTTGGTGATTACGGCAGTTTTGCTATTACTTTATCAGCCGCTCTGGATTTGGGATTTAGGTTTTCAGTTTAGTTTCCTCGCCACTTTTGGGCTAGTCACAACCTCGCGATCGATCTCTGAACGTTTAGAATGGCTGCCACCAGCGATCGCGGAGTTAATCTCTGTGCCAATCGCCGCTTATATTTGGACACTACCATTGCAACTATTGGTATTTGGCAAACTATCACCCTATAGCTTGCTTGCCAATGTATTCACCACACCATTAGTTTCGATTTGTACCTATGGCGGCATTATTAGCGGTTTATTGGGCATTATCTTTGTACCGATTGGCGCGGCGATCGCTTGGTTACTTTATCCATTGCTACATTGGACGATTGACATTGCTCAATGGATTAATAATTTGCCCAATGCTAATACGAGCGTCGGGACAATTGCTCTCTGGCAAATGGTGATTGCCTATGGGCTATTTATAGCGATTTGGATAGTGCCTTGGTTCGGCAAAATGCAGCGTTGGACGATCGCCTTTGTGTTAGCTTGCGTAGTCCTATTTGTCCCGAATGCGATCGCCCAGACAAATATCTTTCAAGTTACGCTACCAGCTTTCAATGATGTGCCGATTATGTTTATTAAAAATCAAAATCAAAACATCCTGATCAATAGCGGCGATCGGCAATTTGCCAGTTTTATGTTATTACCATCATTACAAAAGCTCGGAGTTAATCGGCTCGATTGGGCGCTCTCCACTGACACACAGCCTGATGTGAGTGATGGATGGAATGAGCTGATGTCAAGTTCTGTAACAATCTCACAGTTCCGAGATGCTAGTTTGGGAGTAACTCCCAAAAACTATCAAGATCTGCAACAAGCTCTAATTAGTGCTAAAACGCCCTTAGCCACTCTCAAGGCTGGAGAGACTCTCACAATTAATAGTGAGGTGGAAATTCAACTACTCAATCAATCACCAAATATTTTTAAAGTTAAAACAGGCGAACTATCTTGGCTACTGCTTGCCAATGTCGATCAAAAAGCTCAACAGGCGATCGCTGCAAACAAAACTCTACTTCCGCAATTATCCGCCAATATTCTTTGGTGGACAGGTGGTCAAATTGAGCCAACGATATTGCAAGCCATAAATCCAAAAGTTGCGATCGCCTCTGCAACTAGCGTTGCCGAAGAAATTGTCAATCAACTATACGAAGCTAAAGTCAGAGTCTTTTGGACTGGACGAGATGGCGCAATTCAGTGGAGTCCAGACAAGGATTTTCAGACTTTACGCGATCAGCAAGATTCGCGATCGCCTATTTGATTAATTACTCCTTTTTTTTGAGATTTAGGATAAAGTATCGCCTATAGTAAATCTGAAATGATTTGTATGTTAGACAAGGCTCATTGGCTCATCTCTCCACAACTTATAGAAAACGCCCATCATGAAACTACAAATACAACAATTCAGACTCTTTATCTACCATAAAGTTTTCTGGGTATTTGTAACTATTGCTTGTTTAGCTACTCTTCATTTTTACTATTTTTGGAAAGTTGCAGATAAATTACCTTCTTTAATTGATTTTTTGGGATGGGGAAGTATATTTTTTTTGTTGTGGAATAGTCAATATAAAATTAAATTTCGAGGTAGCATCCCATCATCTATACTCGGACTATTTTTAGTAATTTGGATGATTTTAAGACATAGTTTAAGTCAATCCAATAAATCAGTTGATGTATTAGCTTACTTTTTCCCTGTTATTACCTTTGTCGGGATATTACTAATAACTACAGGATTTAAAAGATTAAAAAGCTATAAATCAGAGATACTAGTCGCCACACTAATTTCTTTGCCATTTGCTTCTATCTACAACTTATTCAAACCAATCGTAAATATTGACGCTCAACTCCTTAATTTTATGCTGCATTATCTTGGGTTTAATACATCCAGACAAGGTGCACTTGTTTCATTGCCTAATGGTTCAGTATCGATAATGCCTAGTTGTTCTAGTGTTGGACCAATATTAACAATGTTACCATTTGTTGTCGTTTTACTGAGCATTTATCCCACCAGTAAAAGCAAACAGCTATTTATTTATATTAGTACAATTTCTGCAATTGTTTTTATCAATAGCATTCGACTTTCTTTACTCACTATTCTTTTAAATAAAGGTGATATTGCTTATTTTGATTATTGGCACACAGGTGGAGGAGCAGGGATTTTTTCAAATATTATTGTTTTTATGGTTGCAGGAATATCTTATCAAATATTGCATAGTTCATCTAAATCATCCGAGAATACATAGGAATTAAGACTAATTTTTTAATAGAATACAAACTCTAAACTAGCCTAATAAAGATTTAAAATTTAAGCATAGAAAAGATTAGAGTTTTAATTGGAAATAACTACACACAATACATATAAGTTATATGTCTCAGATCTCCTATAATAGAAAATACAAATACAAAAAATCAAGATTTAAAACATTTAAGACTTTTAAAATATCTTGCTTGGCAACTATTTTTATTTTAACTTGTATCGCTCTTAGCATTTCTGTTTTTTTACCTAATATTAAAGCCCATCAAAAGTATCAATTTCCCAATCAAATATCTTTATCTGAATGGCAATTTAAATCTAGTAATACTTTAGATCTCAATTTAAAAAATGGTGTAATTGCCGCTAAGCAATATCTATATATTTCTTCAAATCAAGAAACATTAAGAATTGATACATTGTATATTGAGGGAATTGTATCAATCCCGCAATCTTTGGGATTACTTGGTTTAAAAAATCTCAATAGTAGTCTCAATATTCGTTATTTAGAATCAGTAGGTTATTATGCAGTATTTACAGATCAAGAACGTGTTTATTTATCTTCCTGTATTAATCCTCGCGGCAGTTCAACTGTTACTGAAGAGCAGTTTATGAATAACCGTAATATCTATGACATTACTCCTCAACGCATCGGTCTCTATTTAATTGGATTTGCTGATTTACGCGATAATCGCTGTCTATTTACAACCCTATCAATTCCATTAGAAAATCAGCAACTGGTCAATCAACCTATAAATTCATTAGATAAAACCTATCGAAAACTCGAAGAAGTCTGGACTAATTGGTATCAAAAGTGGCAGGATGATTTCCCTGACAGCTAGGCAGTAATTGTATGACGACAACTTGGAAAAACAAATAGATTGGAGATAGTAATGCAAGATATTCAAGTCCCAGCTATGGGAAAACAGACATTTTCACTTTTAAGAAGTCTAGGATATTTTTCCCTAGCTTTATTCTTGTTAGATATACTAACTATTATAGTTCCACTAAAGTTTACTGATTCAATTTGGGAGCTAAATACTTACGGACAAATCGTTGAACGAGTACCTCTTCTATTATTGTCTTTCCCATTAATCTTTTTTGGTGAATATAGTGCAAGAACGAAATGGGAACAGATTACTACAAAAATTATTTCTTGGATGGCTTTAGTCATAGCAATACTTTTTTTTCTGGGCGTTCCCTTAGGTATTGTAAATACATTTCGAGTACAGAATATTCGTCAAGCCGAAGTGATTACTAAAGCAGCACAGCAAAGTGGTTCGGTGCAAGAAATTGCCGATCGCTTAAATAAAGCAACTACAGACAATGAGATTCGGAATGTTTTAAAAGCGATGAATCCTCAACAACAAGCATTAGTTGCAAAAATATCTAAGCCCCAAGAAGTCAAGAAAAAACTACTGTCTGAAATCACAAATTCTCTTACTCAGACTCAAACTCAATCAGAAACTATCAAACGACAAATTAGTACGGCTCTCTGGAAAGATTCGGTAAAGTGGGCGATCGCTGCATCATTATCTGGTCTATTTCTTTTATATGTTTGGGCGCAATCCAAATGGGCAAGGGTTGGTATTAACTATTAATTCAGATCGTTTAGGCAGAAAAGAAGACACTGATTTGCAAATACTTAATCATGAAAAAAAGATTTTTAATTATCTCGATCTATCTCGCAAATTTCATATTTAATGCATTGCCTGCTCAAGCTCAATATTCAGGTCTGGGGAAAGAAAGCCTCGACCCTAAAATTCTCACACGCTATGCACCAACATCATTACCCCCTAGTGTAACTAGACCAATTGAATCAATTCTGGATGTGCGATCGCCTGGGTTAGGAATGGTGACACCCGATGGCAAGCGTATGTTCTTTACTTGGGGAATTACGGGGACAGTGCAAGTATGGCGACTGGATGGAGCACAAAAATTTCCTGTACAAGTAACAGGTGGTCAGGATGCCACCACGATCGCAGGCATGACTCCCGATGGTAAATATCTATTGCTATCGCGCGATCGCCAAGGCGAAGAAAATCCTGGTTTATATCTACAGTCAACTAATGGTGGCGAGCTAGAGTTAATTCAACATCTAGCAGGTGTCCGAACCTCACTGCAATATGTTGGCAATGATTCGCGCACAATTTATTTCAGTGCTAACGATGTCAAACCTGACTCTGTTACTATTTATCGCTACGATTTACAGACTAAGCAGAAGGTCGCGATTTCTGGTGGTGATGGCATTTGGTGGATAGCGGATGTGTTTGTCAATCCCAAAACTGGCGATCGCGAGAAATTTCTATTCGCCAAAGCTACAGGTAGCCAATCGCGAGAATATTATGAATATGATGTCAAAACCAGAAAAACGACTCCAATGCTCGGACAAAACGAGAAGGAAGAATACGGCGTTCAGTATGGTGTTCATCCAGATGAATATCTGGTTCTGACCCCAAAATTTAGCGAATTTCGTCGTCTCTATCAATACAAAGGACAAAAATTTACACCAATTACACCTGAGCTAAAAGCGGATGTTGCTAGCTTTGATATTGACGATCGCCGTCAGCGGATTCTTTACTCGATCAATGATGGTGGCTATACTCGCCTCAAGGCTCTTTCGGCTGAGACCTTAAAAGAAATCGCACTGCCTGAATTTCTCAATGCCGATCATATTTATGCAGGCTCAACTACGCGTAATGGTCGATTTACAACAATTGGAGTAGAAAACTCCAAAGCACCGCGTCTCAGCTTTGTATACGATTGGCAAACTAATAAACTCACGCAGTGGGTATTGCCTAGCACCCCCGAAATTGACACTAGCAAATTTGTGTCGGCTAAACTCGAAAGTTACACAACTAGGGATGGGGTAGTAATTCCTATGTTTGTGTATCGATCGCCTCAGTGTGATAGTAATCCCCAAAATCCTCTCGACAAGCCTTGCCCTGTAGTTGTGAATTTTCACGGTGGACCAGAAGGACAAAGTATCCCAGGCTTTAATCGATACGCGCAGTTATTTGTGAATGCAGGATTTGTATTTGTTGAGCCAAATGTGCGCGGCAGCGAGGGCTATGGCAAAACTTGGCTGAATGCTGATAATGGACGCGATCGCCTCAAAGTAATTACTGACATTGAAGATGCTTCGATATATATCCGCAAAAACTGGCAAATTAACGGTGTCATTCCAAAGATTGGAATTGTTGGGGGTAGCTATGGAGGCTATGCTGCACTAATCGGAATGTCCAAATTTTCAGGTAGCTATGATGCAGGTGTATCCATAGTTGGGATTAGCAATCTAATTACTTTCCTGAATAACACTGCTCCCTATCGCCGCATTTTTCGCATTAGTGAATATGGCGATCCTGTCAAAGATCGGCAGGCACTAATCGAGCTATCACCTGTAACCTATAGCGATCGCATCAAAGCCCCTTTACTAATCATCCAAGGTGCAAACGATCCCCGCGTTCCCGTTGGTGAAGCTATCCAAATTCAAAAAATTCTAGAACAGAAGAAAATTCCCTCCCAACTCGTTATCTTCCCCGATGAAGGTCACGGCTCCAGCAAACGTAGTAACCAAGTCCTAGAAATTGGCTACACTCTGGACTTCTTTAAAAAACATTTGCAGAACAATCATGAAAATAAATAGTTTTAGTTTTAGGAACAACAGCTAAGTACAGGACAAAAAGTTGTAAAAGTAGACAGGAAGGGGTTTTATAAAAGATAACCACATCGCAAATAAAACCCCTATCAAAGAGATTAACCTATTCCGAGAAATGTTGCAGCAACATCTGCAATGGAATGCAGCAAGACTCGCATTTGTATCGACATTTCTAATCGCGCTAATGCGAGTAAAGACAGTAAACCTAGCCGAAATCGCGACAGGATTTAGCGGTAAAGCCAAAGTCTAATCCCACTATAAAAGGCTACAAAGATTCTTCCGAGACTTTGAAGTGGACTATGAAAGCATCGCTTTAACCGTCGTCAAAGTAATGAAGATACCCGAACCATGGGTAATCTCCATAGACCGCACTGATTGGCAATTTGGTAAGATAGTGTTCAATGTGCTGACATTGGGAGTAGTGCATCATGGAGTCGCCTTCCCGCTAGTGTGGATAATGCTGGATAAAAAAGGTAACTCTAACACTCGTGAGCGCTGTGAATTGTGGAATCGATTTCTAGAAATATTTGGAGACCGTAAGATCGCTTTTTTGACCGCAGACCGAGAGTTTGTTGGTGAAGATTGGTTTGATTACTTGCTGTGTGACCCATGTACTCATTTTCGGATACGCATTCGTAAAAACACTTTGCTTGACGATGGGCAAAAAGAACTACGGGCTGACGTTTGTTTTCAAGACCTCCAAGTTGGTCAATCGAAAGTGTTATCCCAACCCTCATGTGGGCTTAGGGAAGAACAAGACTCCTGCTATGGCGATCGGGCTATATCATCGACCGCTTTCCATGCTGGAGTTGCTTTCACTACAGGGCTTTCACTCCCTCACGATTTAACTGACCAGTGCCCTTTGCAATACTTTTAAAATTTGGCGTTACTGATTTAAGTATGAGTTGGGCAAATTTCAAAAATTAGGAATTAACCTAAATCTCATTCCTAAGCTCTGAAGAATAGTTGATTCATACCTAAATCAGCAACACCTATTTTTTTACGCAAGAAATCATTATTTCAAACAATTTAGGAGGAGTTTGTTTCTCCATATTTAACTCCTGAGAAGCCTTTACAAATTCTTCTGCCGTGTATGATTCCTGAGCTTTATTAAGAACACAAGTACAAACAGCTTTTTTCTCACTCTCTGTTTTCATGCTCTTAATCGCTGACACACATCCATCTGTATAGTCTTTGATAAAAGAGTCTGAATAATTATTAGCTTTGGGTTTACCCGTATCATTTGGTGTTGAAGCTATCGAGGCTGATGGAGATGTAGGAGTACTTGAACTTTGGGGATTCGTTGGGTAAGCACATCCTCCTATCATCAGTAGACTCCAACCGCAAGCAACTAAGTAAGGATGTAGATATTTTTGCATGGGTAAACCTATGATTTCGATAAGGTAAGTATAGAATACAGGCATTAACAATGAGCAGAGTCTCCTTGAAAATAAGTGGTCAACGAATGAAAGTTAAATTAAAAGACTCATTCGCATATCGGGCAGGATTACTATATCTCCCTTTCTATTTGAATTGAGCTTTCAGTAATAAAGTTGCTTCATTAGCAGGAACGGGGCGACTAAATAGATAGCCTTGAACTGCGTCACAGTTATGAGATCGCAAAAATTCTAATTGCTCTTTGCGTTCCACACCTTCAGCGATCGCTCTGAGATTGAGACTATGAGCCATCGCAATAATTGCTGATGTTATTGCTGAATCATCTTTATTCTGAGGAGTCTCGCGAATGAAGCTTGCATCAATTTTCACCTTACTAACAGGCAACAATCGTAAATAACTGAGAGAAGAATAGCCAGTTCCAAAATCATCAATTGATATTCTCATCCCTAGTGATTGCAATTGCCGCAACATCTTAATCGTGGTGGCTTGATCCTGCATTACTAGGCTTTCAGTAATTTCTAACTCTAAATATTGCGGCTCTAAATCAGTCTCAAAAAGAATTTGCATAATGCGATCGCATAGGTTCGGCACTTGAAATTGTTTTGCCGAAAAATTGACCGCCATTCGGATCGCTGGCAAACCCTGTTTTTGCCATGCGCGATTCTGACTACAAGCAGTTCGTAAAACCCATTCGCCCAAACGAACAATTAAACCATGCTCTTCGGCCGCAGGAATAAACTGATTTGGAGGAACCCAACCAAGCTCTGGATGTAGCCAACGGGATAATGCCTCCATACAATCAATCTCACCAGTGATCAGATTAATCTGGGGTTGATAGAAAACTTGAAATTCTGAGCGCTCCAAGGCTTGGCGAATACCATTCTCAATTGCGACATACTCTAGAACTTTTGCACCGATCGCATGGTTATAAAGCTGATAGTGATTTCGTCCTCTTTCCTTCGCCCGAAACATCGCTGTATCAGCATTTTTCATCAAAGCATCTTCATTAATTCCATCGGTGGGATACAGACTAATTCCAATACTTGTACCGATATAAAGTGGCATTTCTTCTACAAAGAAGGGACTTTCAAAAGATTGCAAGATTAATTGAGCAAACTGCTGAATTGACTCTACGCTTTGCAATTCTGAGACAAAGATCATAAACTCATCGCCCCCCATCCTTGCTAGGAACGTACTTTCAAACATACATTCACTTAGCCTTTTCGCGACCTCGATCAACAGGCGATCGCCTGCGGCATGTCCCATCGTATCGTTTACTAATTTAAAGCGATCGAGATCGAGAAACATGACTGCCAATAAAGGAGGACTTGACTTAACCTCTCTTTGCCTATCTTGGTCAAGATAGTTTTGTAATTGGGCAGAGGCGTTTACTAGAGCATTTGAGAGACGCTCTCGAAATAGAACTCGATTCGGCAAACTGGTTAAGGAGTCATGAAAGGCAAGGTATTCGATTTTCGCCTTAGCAAGTTTACTAGCTGTAATATCCTCAACTGTCCCCTCAAAATAAAGGAGCCTACCCGTAATATCATAAACTGCATGGGCATTTTCAGAAGTCCAAATGATTGAGCCATCCTTGCGATAAACCTCTGCCTCAAATAGCTGAACATCTTCCTGTTGCTCTAATCGGTTGATTAGCAATTTCCGCAATTCTGGATCGACATAGATCTGATGTTGGATATCCGTAATACTAGAAATCAAATCTTCGGGAGAATCATAGCCATAGATTTTGGCAAGCATCGGATTAGCAATCAAAAACTTTCCATCAACTGAACTTTGAAAAATCCCTTCCACTGCATTTTCAAAAATGCTTCGATATTTAGCTTCGGCTCGCTTCAGTGCTTCTTCAGCCTGCAACTTTTTGGTCACATCATTTACTAAAATAAGTTCACATTTGCGGTTTTCATAAATGAGTGTATGTGCCGAAACTTCTACTAAAATCTGGCTACCATCCTTTTTGTAATGTCGCCAAACTTCTGGCAGGCTAAATCCTGTAGACACCTTAGCGATCGCTTCTAAAAGTCTAGGCACATCTTCGGGTGGGCGAATATCCTGTGATGTCATAGATAGAAATTCGGTCTCACTATATCCATAGTGATTGATTGCAGCTTGATTTACTGCCAAGAACTGAAGTGTTTCTAGATCGTAAATCCACATGGGATTAGGATTATTTTCAAATAAATACCGAGTTCGATTTTCTGAATCCCTTTGATTTTTGGCATTCAGTTCCCAATCTGTAATATCCTCAAATCTATTTATAAAGTGAGGCTCTTCAGTCCCCATAATATCAAGATCGGTATTTTGTAAGACTTGAACGATTTGCCCATCTTCACGAATATAACGAACATTTAAATAGCAATGATCGATTTCACCTGATAACAATCTCTCTTTGAGAAAGTAATACGCAGGCAGATCGTCAGGATGACAAATTTGTTCGTAATTGAGTTGATCTATTTGGGAAGAACTATATCCTAATAAATCACAAAAAGAGATGCTTCCTCCCTGAATTCGACCGTCAAGAGTTGTCTCAAAGATACCCACAGTGCTGTTTTCAATACATTTAGCGATCCGCACTAAGTTCTTGAGACGCTCTTGTTTAAGAATCTCTTGATATATCGGATTAAGATCTTTATATCTTTCAGCCAACTATTTTTACCTTATCGGGTTTAACCCAAATAATTTGTGACAATCTGGAGTTAACAAGTATTCCCAAAAACCAATTATGTGGTTAGTAACAATCTAAAGACTGCAACAAATATAATAATTTAGCTATAAATCTTACAACAATCTGTCAAAAGCTATCTAAATGAGTTCTGACAATAAATCTACAATTTGCTGGTGTGATAATGGTACAGGTAACTGCTGAATCTGAGCGCGATCGCTATAGGTGTGAAGTCTCTTAGAGATAGCCTCGGTAATTCCCCCTTCCGTTAAAAAATAAGGCAATACATTAATTTTGTCTATACCTTTAGCAAGTAAACTCTCAACTTGAGTTTCGATTTTTGGCTCAACTCCCCAATAGGCAGCGATCGCGTGACTATATCTAGCCAAGTCCTCAATCACTTGATTTGCACCAGCCCGACGACTACCGTGAGCAATCAAAATTCGACCTTGCCTTTCTGGATCAGACTTTTCCGTATATTTATCAAATTGCTGCAATAGCAAACTAGGAATTTGAGAGTTTGTCCCTAAATAAGCGGTTGTACGAAATGTTAGCCGATCGTGAAACTTGTCTTGGAGGTTCTTTTGCGCGATCGCCACCTCTGCGGGAATATCTTCGCTGACGTGAACTCCTGCCAACAAAAACACAGGCAAGATCGCGATCTCTGAGCCACCGCTCTGAATAACCTCCATTGCAAATTGTTCCAATTGCTGAGCTAACGAGAGTACCTGTCCTTCTAAACAGCCACCGCCAATATGTCGATCGCTTTGAGATCTTGCGACAGCAATTAGATCTTGTAATGCCAACCACGAACGGCGATCGCTACTACCATGCATTACCAGAAAAAGCGCTGCAACGTTCATAGTCCCTACTTAGTATAATTGTGATAGCTATGTTAAAAACTAAACTCAGAGCTTATGCCGACCGCATCGTGAGCAGCACAAGCTTCTAGGTTTTAAGTTTACTTAGGCGTAGCTAATTATCACAATTATACTGAGTAACGCATATCGAAACTATTTACGGAAAAACCCAAGGTCTGAAGGCGCATCAGCTAAAGCAATTGGATCGGCTTTATCGTTCGCGGTTGCCTCAAGATAGCCTCACCACACCAGAATTAGCTCAACGGCTTGCGGTCGTCAGTGCTGAGCTAAAGGACTCTATCTGCATATACATCAATCGTCGAGGACAGGTAATAAGAGTTGCGATCGGCACACCCAATCAAACCAAAATTCCCCCATTAGAGTTGCCGCGCTATGGTAGCGATCGCCTCAGTGGCTTACGGTGTATTTGTGCAAGTCCAGAAGCCTTGCCACCAAGTGACACCGATTTAACTGCAATGTTAATGCAACGACTTGATGCGTTGGTGATTTTGCCTGTAAACCCCAAAGGCTATGCTGAGAAAGGATATTTAGCGCACCTATTGCCCGCCTCAGATACAGAACTACCAGAACAACAAACTGCTTGGCGTGTTTCTGCGCCGATGACCGTAGAAGCGATCTCTAAGCAAGATTTCCTAGAATTAGTCGAAGGCTTAGAAGAAGAATTTAGCCGCAACTTTGCAGGGCGTGCTACTGATGACGATCGCGATCGCGTGGTACTTGTCGGATTAATGCATCAGAAGGAAAAATCTGACTCAATGCCCTTTGCGATGATCGAACTCGGTCAGTTAGTAGAAAGTGCTGGTGGTAAGGTGCTAGATGCGCTCTGGCAAAAGCGCGAGCGTCCCCATCCGCAAACCGTTCTCGGTGAAGGTAAAGTCCTAGAACTGGCGATCGCTGCTCAAACTAAAGGCGCAAATCTGGTTGTATTCGATCGTGAACTAACAGCTTCGCAAACCCGCAATATTGAAAGAATGATCGGCTTAAGAGTTAGCGATCGCACTGAAGTAATTCTTGATATTTTTGCTCAACGCGCTCAGTCATCCGAAGGGAAGTTACAAGTCGAGCTAGCCCAACTAGAATATCGCTTACCGCGTCTCGCAGGGCATGGTCAAGCGCTCTCAAGGCTCGGCGGCGGTATCGGCACACGCGGGCCTGGGGAGACCAAATTGGAAACCGATCGCCGCGTGATCCAAAAGCGAATCACCTTCCTTCAGCAGCAAGTAAATCATCTACAAGCACAGCGATCGCGTATTCGGCAGAAACGTGTCGATCAAGAGGTTCCCACAGCAGCGATCGTTGGTTACACCAATGCAGGCAAATCAACCTTGCTCAATGCTATGACCAAAGCCGATGTCTATGCTGCTGACAAGTTGTTCGCCACTCTCGATCCGACCACGCGCCGCCTCAGCCTTACGGGTGAAGATGACACAATTCACACGGTTCTACTCACCGATACAGTAGGCTTCATTCACGAACTTCCCAAATCTCTCGTTGATGCTTTTCGGGCTACCCTTGAGGAAGTATCGGAAGCTGATGTATTAGTCCATCTTGTCGATGCTTCGCATTCTGCATGGGAAGATCAACTAAAATCAGTGGATAAAATCCTCAAAGATATGCCGATCGCCGTTGGTCCCATTTTATTAGTTTTCAATAAAATCGATGCGGTTGAAGATCCCAAGGCAATTCTAGAGAAATATCCTGATGCGATCGCCATCTCTGCTCTCAAACGCCAAGGCTTTCAAGAAATGAGCCAATCGTTACTAAACCTGATTGAATATGCGATCGGTGCATTGGGTTAATTAGCTAAGCATCAATAAACTTATAGCGCTTTGCGCTATAACATCTAAAAGCCTATGCCAATCGCTGTGCGATTGGCATAGGCTTTTAGATGAGCTACCTACTAAATATGCTCTGAGTTAATAGGAATGCGAATACGAAATTCTGTCCCTTTGCCTAATGTAGAATGACAAGTTAGCTTCCCTCGATGCTTTTCTGTAACTATTTGATAACTGATCGCCATTCCCATTCCCGTTGCCTTACCTACAGGTTTAGTGGTAAAAAACGGATCGAAGATTTGCTGCTGAATTGCTTCGGGAATACCATTGCCATTATCAGCGATCGCAATCTCAACAAAGCAATCATCTATAAGTTTAGTCTGAATCTGGATAGAGGGCGATCGATCCCAATTATCCCCTTTAGGATCGCTTTTAGAATGATAATTTACTTCCTCTAAAGCATCGATCGCATTTGTTAAAATATTCATAAACACTTGATTTAGCTGCCTAGCGTAACAATTGACAAAGGGTATATCTCCATATTGTTTAATAATTTGAATGCGCCAAGGACTGGACTTAGGCTTCAGTCGATGATCGAGAATCATTAGGGTGTTGTCAATCCCTTTGTGAATATCAACCTGCTTAAATTCAGCTTCATCCATGTGCGAGAAATTTTTCAGCGACTGAACGATCCCTTGAATCCGAATTGTTCCCACCTCAATCGAATTAATAATTTGGGGTAAATCCTGCTTGATAAATTCCAATTCAATTTCTTCAGCAAGACTTTCCATTTCAGAGATTCCTTGGAGATAATTTTGTTGAGTCAGATTAATAAAGTTTAAGATTTTCGCTATGTAGTCTTGTAAATAACCAAGATTGCCGTGAATAAAGTTGACAGGATTATTGATCTCATGGGCGACACCTGCGACCAACTGTCCTAAAGAAGACATTTTTTCAGATTGAATTAGATGAACCTGTGCCTTTTTAAGATTGATTAATGTTTCTTCTAATTCGATATTGGCTTTGGTAAGTTCAGTGGTGCGCTCAGCAACTTGACCTTCAACAGTTTTAAGTAAATCCTGTAACTGATTGTTAGCTAGTAAAAGCTCCTCAGAACTCAGAGCTAAAGAGCGTTCAATCATCCGATGATCGTCATCAAATTGACAATAGGCAGTATCGATATCGGTTAAAAAACTTTGCCATTCTAATGGCAAAGAATCTAAATTACCAAAATGTTTTTTGATCTGGCGCTGGAGTAGGCGGTGCATTGTATTTAATAAAAAACTACTGCTCAGAGAAAGTGGTAATCGTCATTGTTTGATTATGGAGTTCACATCTCTCTCCTAGAGATGCAGGCGCAATTTCTCCATAGGAATAAAAACCCGTTAGAACTGTTGATTCTCCCATGACTTCTCTCACACCATCGACTTCTTCTTCGATGCGTTGTTTTAGTACCAATTTCCGACCAACACAGCTAATTAAAATTGCTAGGTCGGGAGAACCATCGGAAATATGGCTTGTACTCGTTTGAGCTGCACCAATCGCCCCATCCACTAGGCGATCGAAATTAGTTTGCATTAATTGTACGACACTTCCCTCTGGAATATCTCCTGCAAACGTCAAGCTTTGTTCCGCTTCGTCTACAGATAAAATCGTACGAACTACAGAGCGATCGCCTTCAGAATTGTAGAGACTCAAGGGGAATAATAATCCTGACGCTGGTAGTCCAATCGCATAATCGCCTAAATACTTTTTATATAATTCTAGAGCAGATAATCCATCCAGTTCGTAGAGAACATTACCCTGAGATTTAGTTACAGCCCGTTTAGCTCCAAATGTTGTCCATCCGCCTAAGGAGCCGTAACCAATTTTAAGGCGATCTCCATAGAACGCGATCGCACCAACTATTTCTTTCTCTAAACGCTCATTCCAGAGAATGAGCGTTTCTGCAAATCTCGAACCATCTCCCGCCAAACCTCCCGTAATCGTGACATGCGCTGGTAATTGAGATCGTAGTCCTGAAATGAGATCGCTACCATTAACTATTAACCCATCCGATAGAACAAATAGATGCACTAAATCTTCTATTGGAAAGCTCTGAGCTAATTTTACACCTATTGCAAAGCTATCAGAAGTCTTGGTAATGGGTAAATAATTCCCTTTGATCTGAGTATGCTCAAATTCAATTGCTGTAACTACAATCGTATCATCAGTAACTTGAGTATTATAAATCTCCCCAGCAGTAGAACAGCCAATGATAGTAGCGTTAGGGTAAATATTTCTCAGGTATTGAGGATAATTCTCGGTTTTAAGAGTATCGGTTCCGCCAAACACTAGTACCAAATTAGCCGATTGGTTACTATTGGGTGAATTCGGTTCCCATCCTTGATTTACTGTCCATCTACATTGTTCGATTTTCATAATTATTTATAAGGACTATAGAAAGAGGTCAATAGATTGTATTTAGAATTTACTACAGACTGATTTTCTTAATTGCTTTACTAATTATTATGCCCAATATGTCAATCAATTACTATGCTAATTAAAGATTATATGTACAGAAATCCTAAATGCTTTAGAAAAGCTCAACCCAAGGCATTGCCTGTCCATAGACCCAAATCCTACAAATAATTTAGGATTGCCATTTAGTTATTTATAATTCATATAAAAGTCTAATTCCTCAGGAAATTGGGTTTAGCAGAATTCAATGATACACCCATAAATTACTTTACCTCATTGGATAAGTCCTTGTGCAAAATAAATTACCCAAACCCTTAAAATTGCGCCCCTACGGGGCGCAACTTTAAGGGTTTGAATGTGTAATT